>JAYVCO010000039.1:0-23331 GCA_043749935.1 Planctomycetia bacterium | reverse complement strand
AGAAACCGCCTGGCGATTCCGCCTGCCCCGCCGTCATCCATGCCGTCTGTCACGCGTCCTGAGTGCCATCACGCAGTTAAATCTTGGAATTGGTATAAGAAGGCGGATTAGTTGCTGCGATTTGCCCGTCGCATCTGAGTTGCGTTCCGGTCGTTTTTGCTCAGCAGCTCGTTCGTGGCCAGAGCGCGACAACGGCGGAGTCTGTCGTTTTCTCCACCTTGTTAGCGTTGAAAGGACCAGCGGTTCCGGTAATCTGGTCAACGAAGAACCGTTTGAGGAATTTGGATTCGGCCGTTTTATTCTTGTGGAGAAGTTTGGGCATGGTCTATTTATTCCAACTTGTCGAGTAGTAACAAGCGCCAAGGCGTGAGGAATTGTGATGGCCGAGCCCCGCAATAAACGATTTCACTTACGAGCCGATCAGATACGGTCGATCGCACCGGGACGCGGCGGATGCTTCGCCACTGATATGATTACGGTTGAAGGAAGAAAAGTGGCCTTCATGTATCGACAAGCGCCGGACAACGATCCGGACAGCGGGTGGCGGTTTATGTCGGGCTTTGAATCGCAGGAGTACATGGACGACCCAAGCCATCATGAAATCTACGACGTCAATACGATCGCCAACTACGATCCGGAAATAATTCCCATGTTGGATGCTCCAATCGGCTCTACATTTGAGCGCGCGAATGGCACGGGCGGCTTTTCGGAGGTTTTCGACTTCAAACCGCCGGATTAGTTATTTCACACCGGCCGAATTCCCACTCTCTCCCGCGTTTGACGCCTCCCCCACCTTCTGATAGCTTGGCGCTCTTGCAAAACTGGCTAAAACGCACGTGAAACCGGGTAGTATCGAGCACTGACATGGCACACGAAGTTACGTTGATTACGGGTGACGGCACGGGTCCGGAGTTGGCCGAGGCGGCTCGCCGCTGTGTCGATGCCACGGGCGTCAAGATCCATTGGGACGTCCAGGAGGCGGGCGTCGACGTCATGGAGCGGCTCGGCACTCCCCTGCCTGAGGCCGTCATGGAAAGCGTCCGCCGCACCAAGTGCGCCCTCAAGGCCCCGATCACGACGCCGGTCGGCACCGGCTTTCGCAGCATCAACGTCCATTTGCGCCAGGCCCTGGGCCTGTTCGCCTGCATCCGCCCCTGCAAGCAATACAAGGGGGTCCGCACGTTTTTCAATTCCGTGCCGGTCGACCTGGTCATCGTCCGCGAGAACACCGAAGACCTCTACGCGGGCATCGAATTCGAGCGCGGCAAGAAAGAAACCGCCGAGCTGATCGAGTTCATCAACAAGATCTCGCCCGACCGCCGGATCAAGACCGCCATAGCCGAGACCGGCATTTCGATCAAGCCGATCAGCGTGACGGGCAGCGAGCGGATCGTAAAGTGCGCGTTCGACTATGCCCGCGAAAACGGCCGCAAGAAGGTGACCTGCGTCCACAAGGCCAACATCATGAAGCACACCGACGGCCTCTGGCTGGAAGTGGCGCGCGGCGTGGCCAAGAAATATAGCGACATCGAGTTCGAAGACCGGATCGTCGACAACATGTGCATGCAGTTGGTGCAAAAGCCCGAGCTATACGACGTCCTGGTGCTGCCGAACCTCTATGGCGACATTCTGAGCGACCTGGCCGCCGGCTTGGTCGGCGGTTTGGGCGTGGCGCCCGGCGCCAACATCGGGCCCGAGGGGGCCGTGTTCGAAGCCACGCATGGCAGCGCGCCGAAATACAAAGGTCAAAACAAGGTCAACCCGACGGCCTTGGTCCTCTCCGGCATGTTGATGCTCAAGCACCTGGGCGAGACCGACGCGGCGACCCGCTTGGAAAATGCCGTGGCGGCGGTCATCGCCGAAGGCAAGAGCGTCACGTACGATTTGAAAGCCGACCGCAACGACCCCACGGCCGTTGGCACGCGCGAAATGGCCGAGGCGATTTGCCGCAAGCTCTAAACCATTCAGTCCCCGCTAGCACTGGCCCACGGATGGCTGATCATTGCTTGGTCCGTCCGAATTTCGTGAGCTGGTCAGTGGTCGCCGACGCGGCCCGGCGGCGGCAATAGCGCGGGCCGTCCTGCGCGTCTTGGAAGTTCCCTACACCGCGGCCGTCCGCCTGCGCAACTTCCGTTACGATTCGGGCCGAGCCGAAATCATTCACGTCCCAGTACCCGTCATCAGCGTGGGCAATCTGACACTGGGTGGAACCGGGAAAACTCCCACCGTCGAATGGCTCGCCCGTTGGTTCAGCCAGCGGAACGTGCGCGTCGGGCTGGTCAGTCGGGGCTATGGCGTTAAACAGGACGACGCCGAGCAAGGCCATGCCAACGACGAAGCCCTCGAGCTGGCCCAAAAGCTGCCTGACGTTCCGCACGTGCTCGATCCCGATCGAGTTCGCGGCGCACGGCAAGCGATCGACAAGTTTGGTTGCCAGTTGGTGCTGCTCGACGATGGCTTTCAACATCGCCGCATCGCCCGCGATCTGGACATCGTGCTGGTCGATGCCCTCGAGCCGTTCGGGTTTGGTCACGTATTTCCGCGCGGCACTTTGCGCGAACCGCTGGCTGGCTGGTCGCGGGCACAGGTGATCGTGCTGACCCGGGCGGAGCTGGCCAGCGACGAAGAGCGCGCCAGCATTCGCCAGCAGGTGCGGAGATATGCGCCCACGGCGATCTGGGTCGAAGCCACGCATGCGCCGAAATGGCTGCAATCTCCCACCGGCCAGCAGCAGCCGCTCGAAAGCCTGGCCGGACAATCGATCGCGGCCTTTTGCGGCATCGGCAACCCGGCCGGTCTTCGCCACGCGCTGGTTCAATGCGGATACAAGTTGGTTGCGATGCGCGAGTTCGCCGACCATTTCAATTACACCACCGAGCATGCCTCGGAGCTGGCCCGCTGGGCCGAAAGCTTGCACGTGGCCGCCGTGGTCTGCACCGCCAAGGATCTGGTCAAGATCGGTCCGCTATGGTCATCGGGTAAACCGCTTCTGGCTCTTTCAGGCCAGTTGGAATTGCTCGCTGGTGAAGCAGAACTGGAGGCGGCGCTCGCGCCGTTGGCCGAGCGCGCAAAGTCCGGTGGCTAAAACAATTACCCGAAATACCTGAAAGCCCGCTGCTGGATTTGGCTGGGCTTTTCTGATCTTGGACCAATCCCGACCGCTCGGGTATCTTTGGGCCGCATGAGCGAGCCAGAGATTGCACTCTTGATGTCCACCTACCAGCGCCCGCGGCACCTGCGTCGGGCGCTGGAATCCATTGCTCTACAAGCGGGCGTCGAGGGCCAGTTCGAGCTGGTCGTCACCGACGATGGCTCGACCGACGAAACCTCGCAAGTCGTCGAGCAGTTTGCCCGCACGGCGCCGTTTCGCGTCAACTTCACGACGCATCCGCACACCGCCTTTTGTTTGTCGCGCTGCCGCAACGAGGGGGCCAAAGCCAGCACTGCCCCCTATCTGCTGTTTCTCGATGGCGATTGCATTTTGCCTCGCGACCATGTGCGCATACATCTGGAGCGGCGCAAGCGAGGCACGGTCATGGCCGGCGACTGCTGCCGGCTCGATCAGCCAAGTTCCGAGCGCGTCACCAGCGACGCCATTCGCTCGGGTGAGTTCCAGGCCTGGGCCTCGGCTAGCGAGACTCGTCGGCTGCGAAAGCTTGATGTTTCGGCTTCGTTCTATCGCCTGATCCGCCATCCGACCAAGCCCAAGCTGTTTGGCAACAATGTCGGCATCTGGCGGTCAGATTTCGAGCGAATCAACGGATACGACGAGAATTTTCAGGGTTGGGGATGCGAGGACGACGATCTGCGCAACCGGCTGCGCAAAGCCGGCGTGCGCATTGAATGCATATTGCGTTGGACGCGGACCTATCATCTCTGGCATCAGACCGCCGCCAGTCAGCCCGCATTCTGGAAAGAAGGCCACAACGTTCCTTACCTGCTCCGCCGCGGCCGGCTGACCCGCTGCCGAAATGGGCTGGAAAAGCGCAAGCTCGAAGACCTGGCGATCCAAGTGGTCGGCCGAACCTCGCGACCGCAGGCCGTGGCCCAATTGCTCGGCGGCCGTTTTGGCTCGGCCCCAGTGGCCCGGCCGGAAGTCGAGATTCTGTTCCTTCCAGGCGAAGGTCGCTTCAGCGGCCAAGCCGAGTGCAACGTGCTGGTGGCGCTCGAGCCCGAGGCCGCCAATTCGCGGCTCTCGCGCCACGCCGACCTGACCATCGCTGCTCCGGACACCGACCGGAACGGTCGTGCGGCCGATTTCCCGCTCGAGCAATTCGAGCAGGCGCTAGCGGCCGTCGCCTAGCAGGCTGTCCGGGAATTCATTCCGTGCATTGTTCGTTCGCGACTCGGAGCCGGTAAACCGCATTTGTGGGCCAACGGCCCAACCTGAAACAGCCCGGGGCGAAGCTATGCGCAGCCCCGGGATGAGCTCCTCGACAAACATTCAAGCCCCAACCGGGGCGCCCCTATGTCGCGGCACGCAAGGACGTAGCACGCCCACGTTGGGGCTTAAATACAAGAGCGACCGAAGAGGCGCGCCCACGAAACCTGGGCCGATAGCCCAGGCTTTTACAGGTTGGGCCTTCGGCCCACATTTCGTAAGTGACCGCGATTCCTAGCCTCCAAAAGGCCTTCGGTTCAGGTCGAATCTCTATTGCTCGCCGGAGCCTGCTTGCCGATAATCCCGCACCGTTTTTGCAAAGTGCGAAAATTGAGACAACAGTCGCGTGCTAGCACGCCGTATGCGCAGGGGGATTCATGAGCTCGAACGATCTATTGCAGGTGCTGGAACATCTCGGTCAGCCGAGAATTCTAGTGCTCGGCGATTTGATCCTCGATCGCTACACCTGGGGCAATGCCGAACGCATCAGCCAGGAGGCGCCGGTTATCGTGCTGCGCGCGGACCGGAGCGAAGCCCGACTCGGCGGAGCCGCCAATGTGGCCAACATGCTCTGCGGCCTGCAAGCGAAAGTGACTTGCTGCGGTGTCGTGGGCGATGACGCCGCGGGCCGCGAGCTCGAACATTTGCTGCGGCAGGCCGGCGCGGATTGCGAACTGGTACTCGCGGACAACGCGCGGCCCACTTCGGTCAAGGAGCGATTCGTCGGACGAGCTAGCAGCCGCCACCCTAGCCAGATCTTGCGCGTCGATCACGAAAACTGCGATCCCCTGCGCCAGGCCCTCGAAGCCGAATTGATCGAAAAGATCACCTTACGCATCGCCCAGCACGACGCGCTGTTGATCTCCGACTACGACAAGGGCGTCTGCACTCCGCGGATTTTGCGAGCAGCCATTGCCGCGGCCAATGCCGCGGGCGTGCTGGTGATGGTCGATCCCAGCCGCTCCTGTCCCATGGACCATTACCGCGGCGTGACGGTCATCAAGCCCAACCGGCTCGAAACCGAATTGGCCACGGGCCGCAAGATCGCCAAGACGGCCGATGCCATCTCCGCCGGCCAGAAGCTCTGCCAGGATCTCGATGCCCGAATGGCCCTGATCACTCTAGACCGCGAAGGCATGATGCTCGTCAAGCATGACGGATCGGGCGAGGCATTTCCGACCTACGCTCGGGCTGTCTACGACATCACGGGAGCGGGCGACATGGTGCTGGCGATGTTCGGCCTCTGCCTGGCTGCCGGCGCCAAACCGGCCGACGCCGTGCGGCTGAGCAACGTGGCCGCTGGCCTCGAGGTCGAACGCTCGGGGGTCGCGGTCATCTATCGCGAGGAAATCCGGGCCGAGCTGATGTCTGGCCGTGGCGGCGGGGCGCGAAAAATCGTAACCCGCGAACAAGCCGGACTGTTGGCCGAAGAACACCGGCGCCGCGGCGAAAAGATCGTCTTCACCAACGGCTGCTTCGACCTGCTGCACATTGGACATGTGACCTACCTCTCGGAAGCGGCCGGGTTGGGCGACGTGCTGGTCGTGGGCGTCAACAGCGACCAGAGCGTGCGCAAGTTGAAAGGCCCTAGCCGGCCCGTGATCAGCGAGTCGGACCGCGCGGCAATGTTGGCGGCACTGGCTTGTGTGCAATATGTGGTTGTTTTTGACGACGACACGCCGTGCAACCTGTTGCACGCCATCCGCCCCGACGTCCTGGTCAAAGGCGGCACGTACACAACCGACGAGGTCGTGGGGCACGAAATCGTCGAAGCCTACGGTGGCCAGGTTTGCGTGACGGGCGTCGTCGACGGAATTTCCACTACGAACATTCTCGCGTCGCTCGCGCGCGGCGAAACTGCCCGTTCGCTCGAATCGAATGCTCTGCATCCAATCGTAAAACCCGAAACAAACTCGGACGACTCGAAGCTGCGCCGGGCCGGTTGAGGTCAAATGAGCGCGGCGATCCATCAATACGGCGTCATCCGCATGAACCACAAACTAACCGTCATCATTCCCTGCAAGGACGAACGGATGAACATTCGTCCCTGCATCGAATCGGCCCGCTTCGTGGCCGATGAAATCTTGGTGGCCGATTCTGGCTCGACCGACGGCACACTCGACATCGTGCGCGGCATGGGCGGCTGCCGGATCATCGAGCGGGAATACATTCACTCGGGCAACTTCAAAAACTGGGCCATTCCGCAAGCCAGCCACGACTGGGTGCTGATCCTTGACTCCGACGAACGGGTCACCAAGAAACTGGCGGCCGAGATCAATGACGTGCTGGCCAAAGGCCCGCGGCACGATGGTTACCACATCTACCGGGCCAACTATTTTCTCGGTCATCGCATTCGGCATAGCGGCTGGGGGAGCGACAAAGTGTTGCGCCTGTTCCGCCGCGATCTGGGGCGGTACGTCGGCGAAAGCGATCACGCCGAAGTCGAAGTCTCGTCCGGAAAGGTCAGCCATCTGAACGGCCGGCTGGAGCACTTCACCTACTGGAGCTACGACCAATACTTTCGCAAGTTTCACCGCTACACGGTGCAAGGCGCGCAGAACTATCACGCTCGCGGCAAACGCGCGAGCTACCTGCGAATGCTCTTGAGCCCGCCCTTGCGGTTCTTGCACTGCTATTTCTTCCGACTCGGTTTTCTCGACGGCCTGGCTGGTCTGCAAGTCTCAGCACTAACCGGCATGTCGTCGTTCGTCAAACAGATTCGGCTCTGGGAGCTGGACCACGCTCGATCGCAACCCGACCCGGAGGCGGCGATAACCGAGCAACAAAGCAAAGCGACTCGGCATGCCGCTTGACGTGGTAAACGAGCAGCAAGCAAAGAAGAATCCTTATTCCTTTGAGCGAGGCGCGGCAGCTTGAAATCTCCGCTCAGTCATTTGCGAAGGGTGCTGCTGGTACGAAACGATCGCATTGGCGACCTCGTGCTCTCGTTGCCAGCTTTTGAGGCGGTGCGACGCGCCTTGCCACACGCTCACATTACGGCGCTCGTCAGCCGCTACGCCGGTCCGTTGATCTCGGGTTGGCGCGCGATTGATGAGCTGCTTGTCGATGACCCGGCCGAAACCGGCTGGCTATTGGGGCGTAGACTCAGGCAAATGAACTTCGATGCCGCTGTGATTCTGAACACCAACACGCGTAACTGCCTGGCAGTCTGGCGGGCCGGAGTTCGGCTTCGCGTGACCTGGGCTCACAAGCCGGCCGGACTCCTGCTCGGCAATCGCCGCGTTTTTTTGCGTCGCAGCCATCCGCCGGTCCACGAAGCCGAGTTTGCTCTGGCGCTGGTCCGTCGCTTGGGATTCGAAGCCAAAATGGGCGAACATGCGCCGCGTCTGGAAATCGACCCGGTCACGCGCGAACGAATTGCCAAGCGCGTTCGGCAAGATTTTGGCGCCAGCGAACCGATCTTTGGCGTCCACCCGGGAAATCTGAAAAGCGCGTACAATTGGCCCGTTTCGCACTACGCGGCCCTCGTCGGTCGCCTGGCCGAGAATGGCGGGGTGATGCTCACGGGCAGCCCTGCCGAACGACCCCTATTGGAATCGATTCGCAATCAGCTCGAAAACGAGCGTCGGGAGCGAGTCAGACTTTATTCCGACTTGAACGTACCCGAGCTGGCCGCGGCGCTGGCCGAACAAACCGCCCTCACGGCTTCGAGCACGGGCCCCATGCACATCGCCGGCGTGCTGGGCACACCGGTCGTGGCGCTGTTCAGCCCGCATCCGGCCCACGTTCCAAAAAAGTGGGCGCCGCTCGGAAATCAACACACTCTGTTCGTCGCACCGCTGTTGCCCGGCGAAGATCCGCGCGTTCCGCGCGAGCAGGGCACGGCCGTAATGGCCCGCATCAGCGTAGATGAAGTGCTGGACGCCAATCTGCGCTACGCACACCGCACGCTCGCGTCGGCCGGTCGCGAGCAAGCTGCCAGTCGACACGCTTATCCTAAACAAATTGCCTGACCAGCGTACGGAGAATTCAATTCCCATGAGCCGTTACGAGTTGTTCGACCGCCGCAAGATAACGCTGAAGGATCTGGCCGAACGAGGGCATGATCTGCATGCGGGCGACTGCAAACCGCTGACAGCCGCCTACCCTAAGTATGGGCATCCCGAATTTGGTGAGCTCACCGGCCGCATTGTCGAAGCTCGCCGGCAGCGCCGCCCGGTCATCTTGATGATGGGCGGCCACGCCGTGAAGCTTGGCCTGTCGCGCTACCTGATCGACTTGATCGAGCGCGGGCTGGTCACGCACCTGGCCACGAACGGGGCGGGCATCATCCACGATTTCGAGTTGGCACAGGGCGGCGGCACCAGCGAAAACGTCTCGAAGTGGATCGCGCGCGGGCAGTTCGGGTTGTGGACGCAGACCAGTCGATTGAATGACATCATCTTCGCCGCCGCCAATTGGGGCGAAGGCTTGGGTGAGGCGGTAGGTCGAGCGATTGAAGAAGAACAGTTCCCTTTCCGGCACCTGAGCATAGCCGCGGCCGGCTGGCGGATGGGTGTGCCGGTCACATCGCACGTCGGCATCGGCAGCGACATCATCCACTCGCACGCCAACTGCGACGGAGCCGCGCTGGGTGCTGCCAGCTACACCGATTTTTTGATCTTCGCCGCCAGCGTGGCGCGGCTTGAAGGCGGTGTTTTCCTTAACGTCGGTTCGGCTGTGGTCGGCCCCGAGGTGTATCTCAAGGCCCTCTCGATGGCCCGCAACGTCGCCCGGCAAAGAGGCGAGCGCATCGCCAACTTCACGACGGCGGTGTTCGATCTGGTCGAACTGCCGGCCAACTTCCGCCAAGGTCCGCCCTCGAAAGATCATCCGCAGTATTATTATCGCCCCTGGAAAACGATCCTCGTGCGGACCGTTGCCGATGGCGGACAAAGCTATTTCTTCTCCGGCGACCTGGCTTCCACGATTCCCTCGTTGTGGCACGAAGTCGTGGCCAAGAACTCGGCTGCCAGCGCCCGAGCGGCATAAGCCTCCACGGTTCAAGTAACCATACGGATTGCCACGATGACTAAACGACGCGCCGTCTTTCTCGATCGCGACGGAACGCTCAATCGCGATGTCGGCTACGCGCACCGCGTCGAAGACCTGCAACTGCTCGACAACGCCACCGCTGGACTAGCGCGCATCCAGGCCTTGGGCTTCGAGCTGTTCATCACGACGAACCAATCGGGCATTGCTCGTGGATATTTCACGGAAGCCCAGATGCACGATTTCAACCAGGCCATGCTCCAGCAACTGCGCGAGGCGGGAATTGTAATTCGCGCGATTTACTTCTGCCCGTTCCATCCGACCGGGGGCTTTGGCCTCTATCGGTGCGATTCGCCTCTGCGCAAGCCACGGCCGGGCATGATCCTCCAAGCGGCCGCCGAACATGACCTCGATCTGGCAGCCAGTTTTGCCATTGGCGACAAGATGTCCGATATCGTGGCCGGCCAGGCAGCCGGATGCCGCACGATCTTGCTAGAGACCGGCGCCGCTGGCACCGGTGAGCCCGGGCTAGTGGCCGAGCCCGATTTTGTCGCTGCCGATATGCTCGAAGCGGCGCGGTTTATCGAACGGGCCGATGCAAACAAAACCCCCGTTCGCACGATTGCCGAGTGTTCCAACTGATGAGGGCCTTCGCTTGAAGATCGGCGTCTTCATTCCAAACTGGATCGGCGATGCGGCAATGTGTACACCCACATTGCGCGCCTTGCGGACTCATTTTGGATCCGCGGCGAGCATCACGGGCATCTTGCGCCCTTACGTGGCCGATGTCTTGGCCGGCACGCCCTGGCTCGATGAACAGATTTTCTACCATCCAAAATCCAAAATTGCGGGCGAGCGAGCCTGGCCGGTACTGCAAAAGCTCCGCGGTCAACACTTCGATGCGATCGTGCTGTTGACCAATTCGTTGCGTAGCGGAGCCCTGGCCTGGGCTAGCGGCGCGCCGGTGCGCGTGGGCTACGCCCGCTACGGTCGTGGGCCGTTGCTCACGCACAAGCTCTATCATCCCCGGCTCGGCCGCGAGTGGCTGCCAACTCCGGCCATCGATGCGTACTTGCAGCTCGCCTACGCGCTCGGCTGCCCGCCCGAGTCGCCGCGACTCGAATTGGCCACGTTGCCGGCCGACGAAATGGCGGCTGATACCGTTTGGAAAAAATGGAACCTCCCTCGCGGCGATTCCGTGGTCGTGCTCAACTCGGGTGGGGCCTATGGCGCAGCCAAGTTGTGGCCGAGCGAATACTTTGCCGAGCTGGCGCGCCGCATCGTGGCCGATCCCCGGCTGTCGGTATTGGTTGCCTGCGGACCCGCCGAACGGCCCGTGGCCCAGCAGATCGTGCAATTGGCCGACCATCCGCGCGTGGTCAGCCTGGCTGACGAGCCGATCTCGATTGGCCTCAGCAAGGCCTGCATCCGCCGCAGCCGGCTGCTGGTCAGCACCGACAGCGGCCCGCGCTTTTTCGCCGTGGCCTTCGGCGTGCCCGTGGTCTCGCTGTTTGGGCCCACGCACATCGACTGGAGCCGCACGCACGACGAACGGGAAATCTGCCTGCAACACGCGGTCCCCTGCGGGCCCTGCGCGCGACGAACCTGCCCGCTCGGGCATCACGATTGCATGCGATTGCTCAGCGTCGAGCGCGTCTTCGCGGTGGTCGAAAGGCAATTGGGAAATGCCGCGGCGGCAGAAGCCGCCTGAGCCGTCCGTGCCGCGGAAAAGAAGCTAACGCACGTGAATCGAGTTGACCACTTCGATCCCTTCGGCGGCATGCCGTACCACTTCTTGCGCGAGTTGTTTGTGGTAAAAGCTACCCACCGAACCGCGAATCAGCAGGGTCTCGCCATCGTGATCGACCCGCAATTCGCGCAGTGCGAAAACGGCGCTACAGGCCAAAGCCTTCTGCGCAATCGGCTGAACATCTTTGGCCGTCAGCGTTGGAACTGACATGAGATGTAGCCCCCGTCCTTGGAAAATGCCGCGCGACCATGCGTATGGCACGTCAGCTATGAAACTCGCGACCGACCGTTCTCGCCAAGGCGGTCTTGGCGATGTCGATCGCAGACCGTTTTGCGAGCCCACGATCAGCTCCCTCATCAATCCGCCCGTTCATCCTCAACAACGAGCCAACCGATCTAGGGTTTGCGCTTTCAATGTAGTGGGCGCACGGGAGATGTCAATCCAAGAACTCCCGTGCCAAGGCAACGAGACGGCCCCGAATGGGTGTGTTCGCAATCGCTCGCTGCGCGCTCTTTGGTGCTAGCATTTGCCGCAAAACTCGCAGTCCAGTGGACTAGCGAATCTTACCCGAGCGCACCAGGTAATCGATAACCTCGTCGGCCAACGTTTCGGCGTTCTTCTTGCCCGCATCAAGAACTAACTCGGCCTTAACAGGAGCCTCATAAGGGTCATCGATGCCGGTGAAACCTTTGAGCTCGCCGGCCCGGGCCTTCTTGTAGAGCCCCTTGGGATCGCGCTTTTCGCAGACCTCGAGCGGGGCATCGACGAAGATCTCGATGAAATCGCCATCCTTCATCGTGGCTCGCACCGCATCGCGATCGCGACGATAAGGGCTGATGAAAGCCGTCAATGTCACGACTCCGGCCTCGCAAAACAGCTTGGCCACGGCCCCAATCCGGCGGATGTTCTCCTCGCGGTCTTGGGCCGAAAAGCCCAGGCCAAACCGCTTCGCAAACTCTTCGCCATGCCGTTCTTTGAGCATTCCCGGTCCGGCGTTCAGCCCCATCCGCACGTTGTCGCCATCGAGCACGTAGCTGCGCAAGCCGCGCTTGTGCAACTTATGGTCGACCAGATTCGAGACCGTGCTCTTGCCGCAGGCGCTCAAGCCGGTGAACCAAATCACGCAGCCCTTGTGGGCATTGAGTTGCTCCCGCTCGTCGCGAGAAACGCTGTGTTCGTGCCAGGTGACGTTCGTATCGTTCGCCATGTGTTGCCCAAGCTCCCTGTTTTACAAAATGCGGTTTGAAAGACCGCTCGAACGGAACGGCCGGAATTTCATTGATTTCGAGTAAGACGACGATCTTACCCCAGCCTTTCCGCCGGGAAAAGGGGGTGAATGCCCCGAGTGGTGCCGCCGAAGCAGAGAATGACCCCCTCGACAAACACTACGGCACGCCACATCAGGCTTGGCAGGTTCGTTCCGGCAATCACCCGCCTGAGACTTCCTCGGATCGCCAAGTTGCGGCCGAGCGGATTACTTTTTTCAAAAACGGCATTTTCTGCGCGCGCTTCGACCGCTGTTCTTCGCTTTCTATGGTTGGAGCACCACTCGAACGCGCGCGCCGTGAACCATCGGCCCGACAGGAGGCAGAATGATGCGAGCCTTGATCCTTGTGTCGATCGTGGCAGTTGTCCAACTGCTCGGCAACCATGCGCTGGCGCAACGCGCTTGTCCGAATAGGCCCACTGCGACAACATCGCCCGGAGGCGTGTATACGATCCCGGGCATGACGACTTCACCCATGTTGCCGCAGGCATATCAGCAACAGCTTGCCTACCAGCAGCAATCCTATCTGGAAGAGCAGTATTTCCAGCAGCAGATTTCGCTCGTGAAACGGCAAGAACAAGAGCGCGATCGTAAACTGGCCCTGCGCAAAGAACGTCGACAAGCCGAAGAACAGCGCCGCAAGGACGCGAAGGCGAAGAACCTCGCTCGACGCAATACCCCACCCGCTCTTGCGACTCGCAACTGACGGCCACCGACATCACCCCAGGCTTGACCAGCTTGGCTTCTTGGACCGAGGGCGAAGCGGTAGTCCGCAATTCGCCTCAGGTAATTCCTACGCACCCGGCCCCGCGCGGATCGCTGTTTATCCGATCCGGCTTTGACTCACTGACACGCTCTAGCGTGGTGGTGCTGGCGTGTCGGCGATCACATAGCGAACAATCACGTATGTTCCCGCGATCGCTAAGAACGCTGTCGCGATGACAGCATTCATAAGCCGAGTTTGCGTATTCGAGAAGCTACTAGCGGCTTTCATGGCGGGGAATAAAGAACTATTCCTCGACGCCTAGCTTCTTGCCGCAATGTGGGCAGAACGTCGCTCCGCGTTCATAAAGTTGACCACAGTTGGGGCACTTTTCTCGCACGGCCCCCTTTAACAGCTTTGGAGAATTTACGAAAAACGAATGCAGCAACCATTGATCATTTTCGTGTTTGAATCTCGTTTTCACGGATGCCTTGCCCAGTTCAAATTCACAGTCGTAGATCGCATCGACGTAATTCGTCAGGTTTTGGTTACGCACGGAGAAGTTCGATACCGTTTTAGATTGCAGCTTGCCGAGCTGCTCGTTAATCTTTTGGGAGAAATCAACGAACTCTTGCTCACTCGTGGCCCGTTTCAGCTCGGCTGAACTGCTGTTGCGGTAGAATTCAGCCGCGCGTCCTTGAGAGATTTCCTCAAAAAGTCGATCAACTTCGACGGCGACTTCACCTTCGCCTGTGACCTGGCGGAAGCCGAAATACAATAGACCCCCGCAAGCAGCAATCATAATGACACCGGCAACCGCGCAACCCGAAATGACGAGCGGCCATGTGCGCCGTCGTGGCGTCGGTTGAGGTTCGTTTGGTGATTGATACGGACTCGACATTCGCAGTTAGTATAGCCGGCGAATAGGAATGACTTTCGACCACTGATGCCAAGCGTAACCTGAAGCAACCGCGACAACACCCCCGTCCCTCAATCCAACCCCGCCAACTCGCAGAGATTCGCCGCCATCACTCCTTGCGGGCAGCTCCAGACCAAAAAGAACAGTGCTTCGCGGCACCAGCGTCCCGCTGGATGCCCCACCACATAGCCCGAACCTTTGGCGGCGGCCAGTGCGGCTTGGCTCGCGCGCAGTGCGATGCTATTGGCCTGTGCCCGGAGTTGATCGTTCGAGCAGACCGGTTCACCGCCCGCCAGTGCCAGCAGGTCGGCGGCCAATTCGGACTGCTCGCGGCGCAGCTCCCTCGCGGGTCCTGCCAGATCGGGCCGCTGGATCGTTTCGTGTTCCAGGTAGTCGAGTGCCGCCGAGGCCAACGCGATCGCCAACGTCGACGTTTGCAAACCTCCAGTCCCGGCGCCGACTCCGATCTTCATCACGTTCTCCGCCGGGCCAGCTAGCAGCCACTCGCGTCCGATGTGTACATCGTCGAGCCGCACTTCGCCGGTGTGGCTGGACGAAAGGCCCACGAGCCGCTGAGGCGGGGGAATCGTCACGCCTGGCAAATCCGTCGGCAGTGCGACCAAGACTTGCAATCCGTTTTCCAGCACAGCGCCCGTGACAATGACCGACGCGTGGTCGGCACCAGTGACCCAGGGGGAATAGCCATCGAGAATGAATCCATCGGGCACTTCTCGCGCCGATAGCACGGGCGTGCTCAAATGGCGGCGGCTGGTAGTCAAATGCGAAATGCCAACCGTGGCAAACGAGTCGCCGGCCACCAGATCTGGCAGCAAGCGGCCTTTGACAACCTCGTTTTGGCTGCCCGCGATTCGCTGGCAAGCGCCGGTGCGCTGGGTGATAACAAAGGCCGTGGTCAAGCAGGCCGCGCCCAGCCGCAAATAGCCGCGTGTGATATCCAGATCGCTCCACTCCAGCCCGCCCCACTCGCGCGCCATGAACCAGCGAAACACGCCGGCTTCGCCGCACAGGCGCAACTGCTCCCCGGGCCAGCGCTCGCTATGGTCGAGCTCGCCCCCCATCCGTGCCAACTGCTCACACAAGCTGGTGAGTGCCGCATCGTCCGGAGAGGTGATCGGGTGTTGTTGGTTCATGCGATTCAAGATTCCTGTTTTGAACGCCCGGGGGCTTCGCCTGAGCGACGGCTATTTCGACTTTCGAGTCGCCCACTGTATAATTTAACCAACTTACGTCATGTTGAATCTAGTGAAGTGGCTTAGGTCGGGCAACTTCCCATCCGGCAGTGAAGGTTCCGGAGGGCCGTGAGGGCGCATGGCAGAAATTGTGGGGTCACTCCCATTTTGCCAGCTCGCTATAATCCGGAGCTTTCATGTTGTTTGGGAGGGTGATTCATGAGTCAGACCGAAGCCGCGCCCGCCGAAACATTGCCAAAACTCGCACTCACAGAACTGTCTGCCCAGACAATCTACGATAAGTGCGTCGCGCTGGCCCGCAATCTCTGGTGGAGCTGGCACCCGGAAGTCATCAACCTGTTCCGCGATCTCGACCCGATTCGCTGGCGCCAGTTGGACCACAACCCGATTGCGCTATTGGCCGAGTTCACGCCCGAGCGGTTGGAAATGCGAGCTTCCGAGTTGGTGCTCTACAGCCGCATCAACTACGCCTACCGGCGGCTCAAGGAATACATGAACAGCACCCAAACGTGGGGTCGCACCCACGCCGGCGTGCTAGGCTCCAAGCCCGTGGCCTACTTTTCGGCCGAGTTCGGTATTCACGAGTCGGTGCAGATCTACTCCGGCGGCCTCGGCGTCCTGTCGGGCGACCATATCAAAAGTGCCAGCGGCCTGGGCATTCCCCTGATCGCGATCGGACTGTTTTACGATCAGGGATATTTCAAGCAACACTTGGATCTCGACGGCTATCAGCGCGAAGAGTATCTCGACACGAAAGTCGAAAACGTGCCGATGGAGCCCGCGCTCGATGAGGCTGGCAAACAGATTACGGTCAAAATCGATACCCGCACCGGAGCGCTGTTGGCCAAAGTCTGGCTGATGCGAGTCGGCCGCGTGAATCTGTATCTGCTCGATTGCGACGTCGAGGGCAACAGCCCTGAAGATCGCGAACTGACCAGCCGGCTGTATGGCGGTGACCATCGCACGCGCATTCGGCAGGAGTTGGTATTGGGCGTGGGCGGCGTCAAGGCGCTGGCCGCGCTCGGCATTACGCCAGGCGTCTATCATCTCAACGAAGGCCACAGCGTGTTCGCCACGCTCGAAGCGATTCGCGAGCGAATGACCAACGACGGACAGAGCTTCGACAATGCGCTGCGCGAAGTGGCTCAGCACACTGTGTTCACCACCCACACACCCGTGCCGGCCGGTCACGACCGCTTTGACGGTGGATTGATCGAAGAGCATTTGGGGCCTTTGCGCGATCAACTGCGGATCTCTTACGAACAATTGATGGGCCTGGGCCGCGTCGAGCCGCACAACGAGAGCGAAAGCTTTTGCATGACCGTGCTGGGGCTCAAGCTTTCGCGCCGCGCCAACGCGGTCAGTTGCTTGCACGGCCACATTTCGCGGCGCATGTGGGCTCACCTCTGGCCCTGGCGCGTCGAAGAAGAAATTCCCATCGGGCACATTACCAACGGCGTGCACGTGCCGAGCTGGCTGGCCTGGCAGATGCTACAACTCTACGATCGAAACTTTCCGGTCGGCTGGCTGCACCGCATGGGCGAGCCCGACGCCTGGCAGAACATTCATCAGGTCGATCCGGGCGAGCTGTGGGAAGTTCACTACGCGCTGAAGAACCTGCTACTGGCGTTCGTCCGCCGCCGCGTCAGTCGCCAGTGCCGCCGCCGGGGCGAAAGCGACGCCGTCGTCGAAGCCGCGCGTAACCTGCTCGACCCCAATATCCTCACGATCGGCTTCGCCCGCCGGTTTGCCACCTACAAGCGGGCCGACCTGATCATGACCGACCCGGAGCAGCTGTATCGGATGCTCAATGATCCGGAGCGTCCGATTCAGATGATCTTCGCCGGCAAGGCCCATCCGGCCGACGAGCCAGGCAAGCAGTTGATCAAGAAAATCGCCAACAGCCGGCACGACGATCGCTGTGCCAGCCGCGTCGTGTTTATCGAGGACTACGACATCAACGTCTGCCGGCACATGATCCAGGGGGTCGACGTGTGGATGAACAATCCGCGCCGCCCGCTAGAGGCCTCGGGCACCAGCGGCCAGAAGGTCGTGCTCAACGGCGGTCTCAACCTGTCGGTGCTCGACGGTTGGTGGGCCGAAGCCTACGACGGCACCAACGGCTTTGCCATCGGCAAGGGCACGAGCCACGTCTCCGACCAGATCAGCGACCAGCGCGATGCCGAATCGCTCTACAACGCGATGGAGAACGAAGTCATCCCGCTCTACTACGAGCGAGACGTCGACGGTCTGCCGCGGGGCTGGATCCAGCGGATGATGAACTCAATCAGCTCGCTAGCTTGGCGCTTCAGCGCCCACCGCATGGTGATGGACTACACCAAGAGCGCCTACCTCACCGCCGCCGGCGGCGTCAGTTGCGACATGACGATCAGGTAGGCGATTGTCCGTGATCAAGATCACGGGCAAAAGGGATTAGGGATTGGGGGCTAGGGATTAGCGAATTCAAAGATCGATTTATCGCGCTTCTTGCATTGCTAATCCCCAATCCCTAACACCGAACCCCTATTTTCAACAGCCTCCGGCGGGCCGCCAACGGCGGCTGGTGATCTACGCAATGGATCGCGCCATCGCATTTCTAACCACTACTCACTTACTTCCTCAACTGCCTCGCCGCCAACAGACGAAGGCGAACCCGAGGAAACCTAGCAATAGAGTCGTCACGGTCGCAGGTTCGGGTACAGGTACATAGGTGATCGTCAGAGCGGGCACGAAAGCCGCCTGGCTTGGCACCGTCGCGGCCTCGCGCGTGAAGAAAGCGCGAAAGGTCTTGGCGTCGGTCTCGTCCGTGTTGATCAATACCCAGCCAAAATTCGTGGCCGGAGTGTTTAGCCACGATTGCACATCGCTGATCATGGAGGCCGTCGAGCCCCAGGTGAATTGAGTGGTGAAGTTGGGCGGGTTCCCGACGATTTGCGAAGCGCTCACGGTGCCGGAAAAATCCCCGCCACCGCCGGGCGTCGCCCAGGCCGTGCTTGGAAAGGCACTGTCGGTCCAAGTTGCGTCACCCGTGCTCGCCGCAAAGCCTTGGCCGGTCCCGCCGATTTGAGTTCCGCCTACGCCCGCCGTTCCTTCGCCCCAGGCCGTCGTAACGCGGTGCAAATCAATTTCTCTCGGCGTGGCGTCGCCGCTGCCTGGCGCCGAGCCACCGGCGACCGCGCCCAGGGTCAGTCCCAGTGAAACGCCAGTGATCGTCGATCCAGCCGGCACGCTGCCGGCAATGTCAAAACTAACTAGCGCGCGGTGGCTGCCCGCGGCGCCGTTGCCATCGGTCCCGGCATACATGCCGATGCCAGCGCCCAGGCTATTGCTCCCATTTGCCTTGAACATCGTCGTATCGTGATTGCTCGTGATCGTCACGCTCGCAGCATACGCCGGCACGGAAACGGCGCAGGCGACGATCAGCAAGACTACGGCCATCAAAACTGCGGCAACACCTTTTCTCATCTGACCTCTTTGTGCAACTTTAAGTGTTACGGTTCCATCCAGGGGCTATCGGGCACGAACCAGCGAACATCCGGGCGCTTGGGGTCTCCCACGCCGCAACCAATGTCATCGCCAAGGAACGATTCAACGTGCCCGTCCAAAAACGAGATATTGGCTGCGCCCTGATGTCGCGCGGCCGGGCTGTAAGGTTTCTTCGAGGGCAGCACCGCGCACCACGGCCCCGGCGAATCGGCTATGAAGACCATCGTGTGCAGTGGCCCGACCCTGCGCAAGGCATCCGCTTTAGGCTGATCCCACACCGACAAAGCCATGTTCATCGCGTATGAAAAGAAGTTCTTGGGATCGATCGTGTACGAAGGGTATGCGTTGGGATCGATCTCTTCTGCCTCCGGACAAACCCAAACCGACGAGTCACCCGCTTTGGGTGCCAGCCCGAGCTGGTTCAATTCCGAATACGGGCGGTCTTCCATGAATTGCGGCAAGGCGTTGAACCAGTCCGCAGGCCGAGAGAGTTGCTTTACCGGCTGGCTGCCCTGCCCGCGCCTTGGCAAGACCCCGTCGTGAGTGTCCGCATGGGTTTGTACGGCGATCGCCCATTGCCGCAAATTCGACTGACACTGCGTGCGTCGCGCCGCCGCCCGGCTCTGCTGCACGGCAGGCAGCACGAGCGCCATCAGAATTCCCACAATGGCGATCACGACAAGCAACTCCACCAGGCTGAACGCCAGTCGTACAGGGCCGCGGCTCGGGCAAGATTTTTCCAATGTCGGGCGTCCCGTTCGTTATGTACAATAAAACATAACGGCCAATTTACCGTTCAACTTGCGACTGTCAATGAATAAAACTACGCAAATTCCGCCGATCGTCGAATGGGCCTCCGACTGGGAGGTCGGTGTGCGTGTGTGGGTCGAGCGTCACGGCGAAACCATCCTGGGCGAGGGCCGCGCCGATCTGCTGGCCGAAATCGAACGCACCAATAGCATTAGCGCGGCTGCCCGGTCTCTTGGAATCTCGTACCGCCATGCCTGGAAGCTGGTCCAAGAGGCTAACGCCGCCGCGGGCGAACCGCTCGTTTCCGCAGCCGTCGGAGGGCTGAAAGGGGGCGGGGCCCAATTGACGCCGCGTGGCAAATTGTCGCTGGAAGTCTTCGAACAATTGAGAGGCCAAGTCCGCGAAACGGCCGCCGGCCTGTTGCAAAAGGTCTTGAGCCCCACCGATCGCACGGCCACCATTCACTTGGCGGCGGCCATCAGTTTGCAAGAGGCGATCGGGCAGTTGCTTACAGAGTACGCCCTGCGTCAACCCAGCGTGCGAGTGCGGGCCGTCTATGGCGCGTCCAATGAACTAGCCGACCATGTTCTCGCCGGCGCGCCTTGCGATCTGTTCGTCTCGGCGGATCCGGTTCACCTCGATCGGTTGGCGACGGCAAAGCTGATTCGCACCAGGTCCCGCAAGATCGTGGCGACCAACAGCCTGGCTGCCATTGGCCCCAGCGAAAGTCGCTCGCTCGTTTCCAAACCGTGCGATTTGCTAGCCGCGAGCGTAAAGCACATCGCCCTGGCTGATCCCGTTTCCCCCTTGGGCAAGTGCTCGCAATCGTATCTCGACCAGCTCGGCATCTACGACGCGTTGCGCTCGAAGGTGGTGCCTGTGGATAATTCGCGAGCAATTCTGGCCGCGATTCGCTCCGGCTGCGCCGACGCCGGGCTGGCATTCGCCAGCGATGCCGCTAAGGCGACCGGTTGCCGAATCTTGTTTGCCATCGATCCTGCCGAAGCCGGTTTGTCCTACTGCGCCGCAGTGTGCGATGGCGAGCGCCAGAAAGGCGCTCAAGCTCTGCTAAACTTTTTCGATACGCCCGCCGCTCAAAGATGCTTCCGCCGCTGCGGGCTGTCGCTGCCCAAGAAACGTCGCGTCAAACCGTAGTTTTCGTAGGTCACGGCCTTGGCCTGACGGAGCAGGATCTAAGGATTCGGAGCTGGTGCTTTTGCGATTTCAAAGGTTGGTCTATTGCAGTTCCTGAATTGCCAATCCCCAATCCCTAACACCGAATCCCTATTTCCAAAAGCCTCCGGCAGGCCGCCAACGGCGGCTCGTGATTTACGCAATGGATCGTGCTCTTGCATTGCTAACCACCAACTACAACCAGCCCCCAACCGATCCCCTACACCCTATTCCACATTCCACCGGTTGGGCCTTTCTGATTGGCCGAGATTCGCCTAGAATTTTACGACTAACTTCACCGTGCGTCCCCCCTGTCGAGGAATCTGGCCATGTTCACGAAAAAAGAGCTGCTTTCACGGACCGTCGAGCACGTCGACATCACGCGGCACAACCCGGTTTCGCTGGTCGAGGCGATGCAGCACATGGCCTATTCGGCTCGCGATCTGGCCCGGGCCGCCGAAATCTATGACCGCATGATCCGCGACCACGAGTGCGGCATCATTCTATGCCTGGCCGGCTCGCTGATCAGTGCCGGGCTCAAACAAGTGTTCGTCGACATGATCCGCAACCGGATGGTCGACGCCATCGTCAGCACCGGCGCGAACATCGTCGACCAGGATTTTTTCGAGGGGCTGGGATTCCGGCATTACCAGGCTTCCGAGCAACTTAAGGCGGGCAACGACGACGACAAGCTGCGCGATCTGCACATCGATCGGATTTACGACACACTGATCGACGAGGACGAACTGCGGATCTGCGACGACACGACCAAGGTAATCGCCGACAGCCTTTCGCCACGCCCTTATTCGTCGCGAGAGTTCATTCGCGAGATGGGCGCTTACCTGGCCGAGCACGGCAAGACGCGCGATTCGATCGTGCTGGCCGCCTATGAAGAAGAGCTGCCGATTTTCTGCCCGGCGTTTTCCGATTGCTCGGCCGGCTTCGGGCTGGTGGCCCATCAGCATGCGCGCGGCGACCAGCCGAGGGTGAGCATCGACAGTGTCAAGGATTTTTACGAGCTCACGCAACTCAAGATTCACAATCCGACGACCGGCATTTTCATGCTCGGCGGCGGAGTGCCCAAGAACTTCACGCAAGATATCGTCGTGGCCGCCGAGATTCTGGGCGAAGACCCGCCGATGCACAAATACGCCGTGCAAGTCACGGTGGCCGACGTGCGCGACGGCGCCCTATCGAGCTCGACCTTGAAGGAGGCCTCGAGCTGGGGCAAAGTCGACACCGTGTTCGAGCAGATGGTGTTCAGCGAAGCCACGCTCGCCTTGCCCTTGATCGCCGGCTATGCCTATCACAAGGGCGCGTGGAAGCAGCGCAAAGCGAAACACTGGACGCGCGTGTTGGAATCGGCGACTGAAGCGGTGGGTTAGGCCACGATCAAGCGATCTCTTGGTAGGCTGCGTCGTCCCGATGTGCCACTGGCGTGTCGCCAGTGCTCTGTGATTTAGGACTGCGGTTTCGGACCACGAGCTATCTTTAGGCTGGCACTGGCGACACGCCAGTGGCACCACAAATGCAATCGCGATCCGATGGATCGCCGCGCATTTTCTATCGACTACTTCGCGGCCGGGGCAGGCTTGAGCAGGATACCGCCGAGTTGCAACAGGCTGCCTTTGAGCGGGCCCTCAGAGCGAAAGACGATTTGCTGAGAGCCCGCGGGCAATTCGATTTCGCCGCAGGTGATTTCTTGATAGCGATCGATGCTGCCGGTGGCCGTCACTTTTCCGGTGAGCGTTTTGTCGCCCGCTTCCAACAGCCAGGTGTTGCCCGCCGAGCCGGCCAGCGATGCATAGTTGAGGACCATCGTGTAGCGGCCGGCCTTGGACAGTTCGACATTCCACACGGCCCGATCGTTTTCGCTTTGCCACTTGCCGAGATTCTTGTAGAGCCGCTCCATGACGATCGTCGGGCCATAGATCTCGCAGGTCGTGGGATACAGTTGCACGGTGCCATCGGTCGTCGGCTTGATCAACTGGGGACTGTTAGCAACGAAGGTCTTGCGCGGCGCGCCTGAGCCACGAAGAAATGCGATCACGTCGGCCAGATCCTGCGCGTTCAGATCCTTTTCCATCCCCTCGGGCATCAGCGACTTGCCGGTGGCTTGCAGCGCGTCGAGCTCGGTCCGCAAAATCGTCTGCTGCTTGCCCTCCTGACCCAAGAGCGTCACGCTGTTGCCCGTTTCGTTGACCAGCATCCCTGTGTAGCTCAGCCCGCTCGAAGTCACGGCGACATAATCCAAGAACTTGGCTTCGACGGCGCGATTGGGATCCAAAATCGCGGTGAGTAAGGAAGTCGGAGAATAATCGGTAAGCGATGCAAGATTCGGGCCGACCTCGTGGCCCGCTCCCCGCAATCGATGGCAAACGGCACAGCGCTTGGTGAACACGGCCGTCCCGGCCTGGGCGTCGCCCGACATGCTCAGAACCGGCTCGAACTGCTCTAAGACCTGCTTGCGGTTCGATTCGATCGCGCCGGAAAGCAACCTGGCGGCTAGCTTTTTGATGTCCTCGTCGTTGATCCGCTGCAATCGCTGCCGCCGCGTGGCGTCAATGTCGCTGGCCGGCACTTGTTTGGCTTCGATGGCGGCTAGCAACATCGCGACCCATTGGTCGCGGCTCAACAAGGCGTCGAGAATCTCTGATCGCAGCACCGGCCCATGACTTTTCCAACCCGCCAGGAGCGCC
>JAYVCO010000038.1:0-20873 GCA_043749935.1 Planctomycetia bacterium | reverse complement strand
GATGTCCTGCTGCCGCTCTGGACTTCTTCGCCTCGTTGGCTTTGGCATCTTGCTGTGATCGCAACCGTGTTTGGCAATCTCCAATACCACAGCAGGATGTGCAAAATGGGCGCATGGCGCAATGCCAATTTCAGGAAAAAGAAAAGCAAGTCGTCCCCAGAACGACTATGCAGCGTCGCTGCATAATTCGGGCCGAACAGTATTGCGCAGGACCGCAGGTGGGGCTTCATCGAGATCCATACCTGGAACTTTTGGCTTTCCTCGTAATGCCTCGACACGATTCGCCGCGGCTGCCCTACGATTAACCGGCAGTGGACGGTTGAGTGCTCCGGCATCTTCGAGATGCTGCGCAGACTGTGGATAACGTTCAAAATCTATAAAAACTTCCTTCGCAGTGCTACTTCGAGCTTTTATCAGCGTCTTGCTTAGTAACGTCTTGCCCAGTTGTAAAACAGACGCCGCGGTCAGCGCAATGTCGAACTCGATTCCCGTGGCCTTCAGGCCGGCGGGTGAGCCGCCCATGGCGACCGCACTGCCGACCTTTTCAATGCCTCGACCGCCGACTAGCGTTTCACCTGGGGTCCACGTCGAATACTCGACGTCATCAAACCCTGAATCGCGGTATTGCTGTTCAAGGTCGCGCAATTGGGCTTCAAGTTGCGGCACGAGAGCTTTGGCAATCTGCAGGTCTCGATTGGCTTTGGCCAGATTTTGAGCGTGGATGTGTGAGTATCCGTCGCGGCTGCCAAGTTTCGCATGTTCACTGGCAATGAGTGCCGGCTATCTCTCGATATCGAGGCGACTCTGCTGCAACACGTTGTCTGTTTGCCACCAGGCGTGAGCCAATTTGAGCATGGCCGGCGTGACACTGTCATAGCCAGCGTCGTTGGACGGACTGGCCCTGCCGGGGCGATCCCATCCGCCAGCGCTCCCCGACCCACCTCCGCCACCCGCGGACGCCCACCAGCCGGCATTTGGCGGACCGCCTTGTCGAGGATGTTTGGAGGGGTCCCATGCCTCCTGCGAGAATTGGTCCTCGGTATACTGCTCCCATAGCCGCTGTGCTTCCCGCGCGTCCGCTTCCTCTCGCAACCGGGTGCGCAGTTTCCACTCATGCTCTTCTGAAATCGTTGCCAGCCATTCGAGCAATTCGCGCTGGTGACGGGCTTCAGCTTCGGCGTTCAGTAGCCGGCGGAGCTGTTCCTCGTGTTTCGACGAAATACTCGCGAGCCATTCCAACTGCTCGCGTTTGGCCCGCGCTTCGGCCTTTGCTCTGAAAGCGTTCGGGATCGGCTTGCCCTGAATCGCCTGGGCAAACAGCCAGGCCGCAGTGGGAGCGATCCGTCGGTTCCGTCCGCAGTGGCTACTTTGCGAGAATTGCAATCCATGCAATCTCTCCTCTCTGTACATCGACAACTTGCGTAAAAACAACTCGTGCAACAAAAAAGAGCCCGCAGCCGGCGTGCGCCTGAAAAAGCGCAAACCAGCTACGGGCTCTCTGGATACTCGCTGTCGAGGTTTGATGGACTCGATCGAGCTCTTCGGATACCCACGGATCACGCGGGGTGACCGTACTCAGCGATTGCTTCGTTGAGTGGATGTGACCTTAGCAAAAGCGAGGGGCCCATTTCAAGCACTGAAATCGGCCACTTCGCGGTGCAAATCTTCCAACACTGAATCTGTCGACCCAACTGCTAGCACCCAGATTGGCTTGGGTTCTTTCTGCCATTGCTCGAAATTCGCGTGTCTCGGTATGATTCCGCCCTCCCCCGGCTTCCCAAGGCGCTTGCCTTTGGCGGGCTTTGGGTCGCGGCTCGAACGCGTGCCTAGGCAAGGAATCTTTCGCAATGGAATCCTCGACGGTGTTGGCCTTTCGCATTTTCGTGATGCTTTCCTGTCTGGTCGTGGTGCCGATGGCCGCGATTTTCGGCAGCGCTTTTCCTGACGTGGTGAAAAGCGTGCTGGTCGATCGCATCGTCGCTTGGGGCACTGGCAAGTCGCCGGAACCGATCACGAAGGATAAGGACGCGGGGGCAGGATTCAGCCAGTTGAAGTCGGCCGAGGGAGCCGGAATGACGCACGGGGACCCCAATATTCGAGAAGCACCGCGTTGGGGCGCCCCACCCACGAACGCAGCTGCCTGGCCGGCTCAAGGAGGCGTTGCTCAAGCTGCCGCCGTGATGCCCGCGGCGCCGGGAATGCCGCCTGGCGATCAGCCGGCCAACTTAGCCGGCGTCAACGATTCCGGACGTGGCTCGCTCCCGGCGTACGGCCAAGATCGGATGGCTTCCGAAGCGCCTCCGTACGGCGCGCCAGACAGTGCGCGCCCCGGCAATCAGCTCAGCTATCCGGCCGGAACAACGGGCGTTCGGGGGCCAGGAGCTGCCGAAGGAAGAATTCAACCACTCGAAGCTCCCGATCGGTTTACGACGATGGAGCGGCGATTGCGAGAGTATGGGGCTACCTACTATCTGCTGGAGACGTGGGGAAAAGATGGGGAGCTGTACCGATTTCACTGCAAAATGGCGGTCGGCAATAACCCCAACTATACCCGGCATTTCGAGGCCACGGACAGCGATGCCTTGAAGGCCATGGGCCAAGTGCTTGAGCGGGTCGAGGCTTGGCGCGCCGGACGCCTGCAATAACGGCCCAATCTCGCGATTTTCTGGCCAGCTTTCCGACTCCGTTTTTTCTTGCGCGTTCGCGTAACGCCGCCGTTCGACGAGGACGCTGGGCAGCGCATTGGACTGCCCCTTGCCAGTTGGGGCTTTGCCGCTTAACTTTACCTCTGAACGTCCCTTTGGAAACACTGAACCCTAGCGAGCATATAGCCATTTTGCCACGGTCCCGGAGAAATTGCGGTTCATTGGCGCGACAGCTCGCCCGGGTCAACGGACAGAGTGGCTTAGGATTTGCGGGCCCGTTGGATTTCGAGTTTCGACCGTCCCAACGGAGCTCTTGGCGGCGACGTTTGGGATTGGGGGTACAGTCGCCGATCGGAACGTCCGATGATTTTACTCGCGACGATCACACGGCCCGCCTGGAGGCCGTGTTATTTTTGGCCCGCGAACCAGTAACTAGCCGAAAATTGGCTCAACTTGCCGGCTTGGCGGATGGGACGGAAGCACGTACATTGGTTCGCCGGCTTAACCGCTGGTACGACGAGAGCGGAAGCGCGTTTCGGGCCGAAGAACTGGCCGGCGGATTTCAATTGTTGTCGCGGCCGAAGTTCGGCTCGTGGCTGCGGCGAGTCTACAATTCACCGGTGGAAACCCGATTGTCGTCGCCGGCCCTGGAAACTTTGGCCGTCGTGGCGTATCGTCAACCTGTGCTGCGGGCCGAAATTGAAGCGATCCGGGGCGTCGACTGCGGCGAGATCTTGCGACAACTGATGGACCGCGACCTGGTGCGAACCGCAGGTCGAGCCGAGGAACTAGGACGCCCTTACTGGTACGCAACGACAAAAAGGTTCTTGCAAGTCTTTGGACTGCGACACATCGACGACCTGCCGCGTGCCGAATTGTTGCGGGCGTCAGCCCCCAGGACTACAAAATCAAAACCCAACACTACCATCCAGCCCCGTAGCGACGGGGTTTTAGAAAATTTACCACCCAGCGAATGCGAAGATGAGGAGGATTTCGAACGTGATCACCACCGCCCTGCCTGAAGCACTCCAGGAGCTACTCGAATTGACCGCGGCAACTCTCGTTGAGGAGTATCCAGGCCATGGGCTTTCGAGCCCGCGCGCGATCGATGAAGAGGACGACGACGACGACGACGATGAAGAGGACGATGAAGACGACGACGACGACGATGAGGCAGACGATCTCGAAGAAGATGAGTGGGAAGAAGTAGACGACGAGGACGAAGAGGAAGAAGAGGATGAGGAAGAAGACGAAGATGAAGACTGGGATGACGATGAAGACTGGGAAGATGATGACGACGACGATGAGGAAGAGGACGAAGCGGAAGATGAAGCAGAGTAGACCTCGATAGCTAGGCACATCGTCCAGGCCCGGGGCGACTTGTCCTCGCCTGGGCCATCAGCGATCGATCGCCCGTTCCGTGGCGCGAGCGAAGATCTCGATTCTTGGGCTGGCTCAACCCGTAAGCCGGCTTAATCCCTGAGCTGGAACAGACGCTTCAGCGCGTCGAGCAAGCCGTGGGGAGGCCCTTTCTCTGCTTCGCTGCGCAGCGATTCTAGCGGTGGGTGCAGCAGCTTGTTGACCAGCCGGTCAAAAGCCTGACCGATCTCGACGCGCGACTTTTCGTCCAAGTCCGGAAGCTTGTTGAACAGGCGACGCAACTCGTCGTCTTTCGGTTGTTGCCAACCTTCTTTCAGCCGCTTGATGATCGGCGCCGTCGCGCGATGGTGCAAGTCGGCCATGAATCGGCCGGTCTCCTGCTCGATGATGTGAATCGCCCCCGGCAGCTCCTTGTCGCGATCGCGGCGGTTCTGTTGACATGCTGTTTGCAAATCGTCGATAGAATAGAGATACACTCCCAACCGATCGCCGATCGCCGGCTCGAAATCTCGCGGCAAAGCCAGATCGAGAATAAACAACGGCCGCTGGTAGCGGGCCGCTTCGATTTGCTTGAACAGCGACAAGGTTACCACGGGTTGGCTGGCGCCGGTCGTGCTGATGACCAGGTCGGCCTTAGCGAGTTGCCCGGGCAGTTGCTCCCAATCCACGGCGCAACCTTGCCAACGCTGGGCTAACTGATCGGCTCGCTCGCGGCTGCGATTGATGACCGTAACGTCGTGGGCCCCCTCGTTCTGCAAATAGCGTAGCGTTTCTTCGCTCATTTCGCCGGCGCCGATCACGAGGATCTTTTTGTCGTCGAAGCGTTCGAAGATCTGGCTGGCAAAATCACCGACCGCCACGCTGGGAATGCTGACGCGCCGCTGATGAAGCGTGGTTTCGGTCGTCACGCGTTTGGCGACTCGCACTGCGGTCTGGAAAATGCTGTGGGTCAAAGGCCCGGTGCTCTTGCGGTCCTTGGCCATCTCGTAGGCTTGCTTGACCTGTGAGAGAATCTGAGGCTCGCCGACCACCATGCTGTCGAGACTCGCGGCCACGGTGAACAAGTGGCGCACGGCGTCTTCGCCCGTCCGCTCGAACAGGTCGTTGAAGATCTCGTACATCGGCACGTGATGAAAGTCGGCCATGAACTGGGCGACTTCCTCGTGGCTCGGCCCGAGCTCTGGGTTTTCGGAGGCCGTGTAGATCTCGACTCGGTTGCAAGTTGAGAGCAAGACCGCCTCGACCTGCGGAAAGCGCTCGCGCAGGCCATCGAGCGCTTCGCCGACCTGGCCCGGGCTGAAGGCCAGGCGCTCGCGCATCGCGACGGACGAATGGTGATGGCTGCAGCCAATCATCTGGAGCTTCATGGCCGGCCTCCACGATCACTCGAGGTGGCCGGGTCGCCGACGTTTTCGCCGAGTTGCGAGCTAGCCGTGTCGCGCGGACCGCGGTGCTTTTGGCCGCCGTGTCGGGTATCGACCAACAGCAGCATCGACAGCGCCATCACCAAAAAAGCAAAACTGACCACCGTCAGGTAAGCGACTTTTCTGCCGCGCCGCGAAGGACGATACGCAGCATTGAATGCTGCCGCACCCACCAGCCAGGCGAACATCAGCGTGGAGCTCCAAATCACGGGATCGCTCCAGGGAAGCTCGCCGGTTCCGCCACGATCGAGCACGTTCAAAATGATTCCGGCGATGAACCCGACCCCGACCATCAGCGCCGACAGAATGATCACGCGGCTATTGATTTTTTCGAGCCATTCCAAGCTCGGCAAGCGAAAACCCGGCATCGGCGGCAGCTTGCGCTTCAAGCGGTGCGCTTGCAGCAAGTACATCAGCCCGGCCACGAACCCCACCATCACGGTCAGTGTGCCAACCAGCAGCGCGATTCCATGGATCGCCCCCCACACGCGCGAAGCGCGGCCGACTTCGAACGGCGTGGGATCGGCAAACTTCGCGGCAGCCAAAATGAGTGCCAAGACCAACGGCAACATGTATAGGCCAAGTGCCGCGCGCGGAAAGTGATACGACAGATACAAATAGGCGCCGATCAGCAGCCAGGCGGCCACCAGGCACCAATCGAAACTGCTCGATAGCGGCGAGGCGGAAAACTCCACGACGCGATAGCCCAAGAACAACGTGTGGGCCAACAGCCCAGCCAAGACGAACAGCAACATCAAAAGCTGACGCGCGCCGCTGCGCAAGAACAGCTTGGCCAGTTCGAGAACCCAAGCCACTCCATAACTGGCGGCAAAGCAGGTCAGGCTGATTCCGGAAATGATGGATCCCATGATTGGCACCGCGGCTTACGAACGTGCCGCACGGGTTGCGGGTGGGTGTGGCTGAAGAATCTTGGAGCAGCGTTATTCTACTGCTCGCCGTCGAGGCCGTACTCTTTCAATTTCTTGTGTAGCGTATTGCGATTGATTCCCAGCTTCGTGGCCGCCTTGGTCTGAACGCTCTCGCATGAGGTCATTACTTGCGCAATCAACTCGCGCTCCACCCGATTGACCACTTTGGCGTGCAAATTATCTTCCTGCGGGCCGGCCGAGGACAGCCCCTGCTGCACCAACTCGTAGGTCAGCGTCTCCAAGTCAGCAGCGCGCGGGCGACGCGCCGGGCGCGATTTGGGTCCGCGCAGGACGGCTTCGGGCAGCAAATCGCACGACAATTCATCGCCCGCGGCCATGACCACGGCCCGCTCCACGTAGTTTTGCAATTCACGTACGTTGCCCGGCCAATGATAGCTCTGCAGAGCCTCGAGGGCTTTGGCCTCGATATGAACCACGTAGCGATCGTTCTCTTCATTGTAGACGTGCAGAAAGTGCCCGACCAATTCAGCGATGTCTTCGGGCCGTTCGCGCAAGGGGGGCAGATGGATTGGCACGACGTTCAGCCGATAATAAAGATCCTCGCGAAAACGCTCGGCCTCGACTTCGGCCAATAGGTCGCGATTGCTGGCGGCCACGACCCGGGTATCGACGCGGACCGTTTGCGTATCGCCGACCCGCTCGAACTCTCGCTCCTGCAACACGCGGAGCAATTTCACTTGCAGCTTCGGCGTGGTCGAGTTGATCTCATCCAGAAAAATGGTGCCCGTGTGCGCCGCTTCGAAACGGCCGGTGCGATTGGCGATGGCTCCGGTGAAAGAGCCGCGCACGTGCCCGAACAACTCGCTCTCCAATAGGCTCTCGCTGAGCGCGCCGCAATTCACGCGCACGAACGGTCCGCTGGCGCGCTGGCTGGTCAAGTGGACCGCCTTGGCGATCAGCTCCTTGCCGGTGCCGGTCTCTCCGAGCAACAGCACCGAAGCATTCGAGCGCGCGACCTGCCGGGTCAATGCATAGACTTTCTGCATCGCCGGACTGGAACCAATCAGCCCCGGTATCGGGGGGCCGCTTTGGCTCTGATCGAAAGCACGCAACGAATTATTCATGAGTCAGCACGCTTGCCCTGGGAATGAATGGCCGTCTTTCAGGGCTCGACGGAACGATTCGTACGCTCGAACGCATCAAGGATCGCGCTGAGCACGGTGTGGGTGTCGGCTTCTCGGCCGGCGTTGGCGTTATATAAGTCGTATTGCCGTAAAATCTCATCGCGAGTCAGCAGCAACCCATACTTTCGCACGCTGCTGGCAAAAGCGGCCACCGCGGCTTGGCGCGCGGCTAACGGTTGCAGCCCTGAATCGGCCAGTTCCAAGAGAGTCTTCTGGCTTTTGACGGTGCCTAATTGCCCGAGCGCCGTGGCGGCGCGCGTGCATAGTTCGGGTTTGTACAGCGCTTGCTCGAGCGCGGACTCTTGTCGGCGCAAATCAAACACGCGCTGCGGCCGCTCGCTCAATGCAACCAGCCAGTCGAGCGCGGCAATTGCTTGGGCCTTCCGCTCGTCGCGCGTGACGTGTGCGCGTCCGGCACGAGCCAAAACTTGTTCGGTGAACAGCCGCATCTCGGGTTCGTTTTGCGGCTGCAAAAAAGCTTCGGCTCGGGCGCTGCGCTCCGCAAACCGCTTCACGCGATCCATGTCGTCCAAAGGTGCGATCAGGCCAACAGGCAGCCAGGCCGTGCGCCGATCGCGACGCAACTGCGCCAGCAGGACGTCTGCGGGCGTGTGATCGATGGCCGAGTGGATGAGAATGTATTCATAGTCGGGCGAAGCGACGGCCAATTGAAACGCGCGTTTGCCATTGGTGGCGATATCGGAGTCATAGCCCAGCTCCGCCGCCAGCCCGGCCATTTGTTGCGCCTCGCGACTTTTTGGGTGTGCCACGAGCACGCGCGCGACGCCAAACGAGCTGGCGAAGAATCCCAATCCATCAGCCACGTGATTGGAACCGGCGAAGGACTCGGTGGGGTTCAGCTTCATGATCGCGCCGATGGCCGCGAATCGCAGCCGGCGGTCCGCGCTTTGCGACGCCTGCACCAGCGAGTTGGGGCTTGTCCCGCTTCGAGACAGCATTTGCGAGTTGCCAATCTCGCCCAGAATCTCGGCGGCTGCCGTGGCCGCGGGGAAATAACCCTTGGCCATGGCTTCCGCAAGAAGGTCTTCGACCACGCCCGTGCTTTGACTCGCCACGAAGTCGTGTGCGGTGCCAGCGCCCGGGGGCAATGGCTTGCTGAGGCCGCCAGAGATCTTGGCAGATTGCAACAGAGCCAGCATGTAGAGTCGTCGATGCGAGGCATTCTCGGGATCGAGCTGATACAGATCGCGTGCCAGCTTGACGGCGACGGCCAGTGATCGGCCGGTTGCGTCGTGGCTGGCCGGCACGCTCTGCTTGCGCTTCGCATCCCAATGCCAGACGTCGGGCGAGGTCGGACCCTCTTGGTCTTCCAGACGCGATTGTTCCAGGGGCCGAGTGGCGGCGTGTTCGAGCAGCCGCATCGCTTCCGCCGCATTCGGCACGTGGCCGGCAATTTCGCCGAGCGCCTTCGCGGCTGCGGCCCGCAACTGTGGCGAGCTCTTCGTGTCGAGCAGCGGTCCGAGCAGTGGGGCGACGGCCTCGGAAGCATGGGCCTGTCCGAGCACTTCGATGACCTGCGTTTTCAGAGCGGCATTCGAGCATTCCAAAACGCCCAGCAGGGGCGGCACGGCCGAATCGTCGAGCTCAACCAGGATCCGCTTTGCCGCGGCATGTTGTTTCGCGCGCTTGGGATCGGCCAAGATGTCGACCAGCGGCGCCACGGACGCCTCGCGGCTGCGGATGAGTGCTAATGTCGCTTCTGCCCGCACGGCCGAATGGGGGTCGCTCAATTGCCTGGCCCATTCGGCCAGTCGCTTCGGATCGCGGCGATACTCGTCGGCCGATTTGAAAATGTCGTCAATCACCGGCGCCAGCGTTGGGCCGAGCTCGGCGTTGCGGGCCAGCTTCAACAGCGTTGCGGAATTGAACTGATGTGCCAGACCGGCCTTGGCGGCCAGATCGAGCTTGGCTTTGGCCAGCCGATTGACAAAATCTCTGGCCAAGGGAGCGTGCCCCAGCTCGCTCAAAATGTTGATCGCCCGCAGCAGTTCCGCCGGCGTTTTTGGATTCGATTCCAACACGGCTAGCACGGCCGGATCGTTGGGCACTGCGGGGGGCGCTTCTTCCGCGGCATCGGCTGGCTTCTTCGGCTTCGGTGCGGCGCGCGGTTTTTCCTCGGGCTCTTCCGCCAACTCGTCGGCCGGCGCTTCCATGGCCGCGGCATCTTCGGCCGGCTCGTCTGTGCCTGGTTCATTGGCAGCCGGCTCTTCCATGGGTGCTTCGTCCGCCGCTTCTTCTGCCGTCTCTTGGGCGCAAAGCGGACTCAGCCATGCCACCGGCAACGCGAACAGCGCGCAGAGCATCGCCACCGGAAGCAGCCCTGGCAAGTTTCGAGTGTGACAACGCATTTCGGTCAATTCAGCTTGTATTTGAGTTGAACTGGTCAGGCTCCAACGCTAACAGACGCGCATCCCTGCCAGCTTCAGCTTCCAATTTTGAAGTTGCTCGGCCACCTGGTCGGGCCCGCTCGACCCGTAGCTGACAAACGCCTCGACGGCGCGCTCCACTCCGAGCGCGTCTTTGACTGTTGAATCCAAACTGGCATCCGCCGCTTGAAAATCTTCAGTCGGCAGATCGATCAATCGCACCCCTTGGTCGAGCGCTTTTCGCACGAGCTTGCCCACCACCGAGTGGGCCGTGCGCTGGGCCATGCCGCGCTTGATCAGGTATTCCATCAGCGTCGTCGCGTCCAAATGCCCGCGATCGAGCTGCTCGGCGATGCCGGCGCGGTTCAGCTCGGCGCCCGCCACCAGCGGAGCCGCGACTTCCAAGCAGGCATTCACCGTGTCGAACGAATCGAAGATCCGCTCCTTGTCTTCTTGCAGATCGCGGTTGTAGGCCAACGGCAGGCCCTTGATGAGCACCAGCAGCGACATCAGGTTGCCGACCACGCGGGCCGTCTTGCCGCGCACCAACTCCAGCACGTCCGGGTTGACCTTCTGCGGCATGATCGACGAGCCGGTGCAAAACGCTTGCGGCAGCTTGATGAAATTGAATTCACTGGTCGACCACAGCACCCACTCCTCGGCCCAGGTGCTTAGGTGCTCGGCGATCAGCGATAGTGCAAAGGCAAACTCGAGCACGAAGTCGCGATCGCTCGAGACGTCGATGCTGTTGGCCGCCACGGCGCCAAAGCCCAACCGCTCGGCCACGTCGTTGCGATCGATCGGCAAGCTTGTTCCGGCCACCGCCGCCGCGCCCAGGCTCAACACATTGGCCCGCGCGCGACACCCAATCAGCCGCGCTCGGTCGCGCTCGAATTTCTCGCAGTAGCACAACCAATAGTGGGTCGCCAGCACCGGCTGGGCCCGTTGTGTATGCGTGTACGCGGGCAGGATGCAGCCGTGGTCGGCTTCGGCCCGGCCGACGAACGCTTTTTGCAGCTCGACCAGGCGCGCGTCGATCTGGTCGATGGATTCGCGAACCCAAAGTCGCAGATCGGTCGAAACCTGATCGTTGCGGCTGCGCGCGGTGTGCAGCTTGCGGCCGACGTCGCCGAGCCGATCGATCAAGGCCCGCTCGATGTGCATGTGGATGTCTTCCAATTCGACCTTGAATTGGAAGCGTCCTTGCTCAATATCCTGGCGAATTTCCGCCAGCGCATGCTCAATCTGCTGGCATTCGGTGAGCGTGATGAGCCCGACTTTAGCGAGCATCTGGGCGTGAGCGATGGAGCCGGCGATGTCCTGCGCATAAAGGCGGCGATCAAAGCTCACGCTTTCCGTGAACTTCTCGACGCGGCGGTCCGTCGCCTCCGAAAAAACCCCGCCCCAAGCCTTCTCACCCACGCGCTGCCTCGCCAATCGCCCAAAGAATGGGCAGCCAACAGTTAAAACAACAGCAACATATTAAAACAACAGCAACATATTAACTGTAAATAGCTTACGGCAAGGTGTCAAACGATAGAGGGTGGGCGCGAGCTTCGGCCCGGGCGGGGGACAGAAAGCGGTTTCGGTTGGGGCGAAAAGGGCGGTTGTTTCGGCGGGTTGGAGCGAGTTTGGCCGGAAATCAAGGCGTGTGGACATTTGCGCCGGCTTGGCTATTCGTGACACGGAAGGGGATAGAATAACAGACATGGGCGACGACAAGCTAAGTGAACAACTGCCGCACCAATTCTTGAAGCGGGCCATCAAGATCGTGCTAATTCTCTTATGGTCATCTTTCGTTGGATTAATTACGGGCGCAATCATAGGCCTTCTCGTGATCCCGACCGTGGCTTCGATTGTGTTGGCACCCGATTATGAAATTCAACCGTGGGACGGGCAGTTCATCGGCGAGACCGTGGGTTTGCTGATCGGGCTCTATGTGGGCATGAAGAAGTGCAATAAGCTTGGCCTCGATCACCGCTGAAGAGATTAGATTAATACTCCCGTCCCCTTTATTTCGCACCCTTACGGCGCGTTGCCCACCGTTTGCAGCACGTCTTTGATGAGTGCCATCAATGCGCCGAGCATGTCGTCGCGGACGTCGGTGTTGGTTTGCAAGGCGACGGCAACTCGCTCGCTTGGGTAATAGTCGACGTGCGACAGGTAGCCGACCGACCATCCGCCGTGGCCGTAGCTGGTGCCGAGACTGCTCTTCGTGACGTAGACCCCCAGCCCATACTTGCTCGCCGTGTCCTTGTCTTTCGGGTCCGTGGCCAGCAATTCGTCGAGATACGGTTTTTCCAGTGCCCGGCCTTCGTAGAGCGTCTTGGCCCAGCGGGCCAGATCTTGCGGATTACTCGCCAGACCGCCGCCGGTCCACTCGGTGGCCGGGTTGTATCGCAGCTTGCCGTCGTCTGTAATCTTCACTGGCAGGCCAAACGGATTCTTCGGCGACAGGTATCCGGCGGCCAGGTTTGGAATTTCGCGGTGATCGGACGGCTCGGTGAGCTTGAGCTTCAGCGGATCCAAGAATCGCTGCCGCACCTGGTCATAGTACGTCGCACCGCCGGCACGCTCGATAATTAGCCCCAACAGGATGTAGCCAGTGTCGGTGTACTTAAAACTCTCGCCCGGCGCAAACAGCGGCTTGCGATTGAGGATGAATTGCACGAGCTGCGTCGGCTTGAAGTAATAGTCGGGGTCCGAATCGAGCGAGCGAACCATCTGCTGGGCCTCGCCGATCCACTGAGGATCGTAAATGTGGTCGGCGAGCCCGGCGCGGTGCATCAGCAGATTGCGAATCGTGATCTCGCGCCCATTCGGCAGGTCGCCGAACCACGGCTCTTCGCCCAGCCACTTTTCGATCTTGTCGTCGAGCGAAAGTTTTCCGTCTTGTGCCAGGCCGATGGCCGTGGCCGCAACAAAGGTTTTGCCGATGCTGCCGGCCGGCATGCGCGTGTCGACCGTCATCTTGACGCCACTTTCTTTGTCCGCCAGCCCACTGGCAAACGCCACAACGCGCCCATCGGGCAGCACATAAGCCGCCGTCATGCCCGGCAGTTCATATTTTAAAACAATGGCATCGAGCCCGGTCTGAAATCGCTGTTCGAGCTGTGCCAGGCGATTCGCGTCGGCCGTAGTCGCGGCAGGATTCTCAGCGTTCGCCCGGCTTTGCCAGCTTGGAATTGCCAGTGCCAAACAAACCAAAACCAACCGAGCAATGCCTGCCATGTTTCATCTGCCACGATTCGGAAAGGAGGTCCCTGCGGAGTAGTTCGGAACAGCATGGCGGATCTTGGCTTGCCCGATCACACCGAACGAAAAGGTTTCAAGAGGTCAGGAACCGATCTTTAGCGGACGACGCAGATTTGAGGCGGGATATGGTCCGTTGCCGCGGAAGAAACCCGAGACTCGGTAGCCGGAGTCTTGGGTGCCCTCCATGACGAGTCGGTAGAAGAACTTTCCCGAATCGTTTTCGCCGATTAGAAAGATGCTCATCGCCGGTTGCCCGGGTATCGGTTGATATTCAGTTGTCTGGACGCTGGACGGATAGCCCGACGAATGCATCTTCGCTAACTCAGCCTGAAACTTCTCCAAGGGGTACGCCTGTTGCGTCGCGAGACTCAACAGCGAGTGCGCCTTGTTGACGTCGCGATCGACAAAAGCCGCGTCAGCAAACTTCTGAGCCTCGAGTGCGGCCGCTTCGTCAGAGTGCCTGAGAACACGCACAGGCGGAATACATGACGTGCAGCATGTCACCATCGCAAGCAGCCCAACGAGGGTCCATCTGCGGCCACTGGTCGCGAGCGAGCAATAGAAACCTGTTGCCATATCTGTAAACTCCCTTGTGAGATATGCATGTAACGACGCCGGTATCCGAACGTCCTGGGCTATCGCACCATTATGGCAAAGCCGTCCACTAATTGCTTGCCCGATCCCTTTCCAGTAGGATTATCCGCGCGAGAAATATCTACCGACTAAACAACCACCAAATCGACTCCAGGCAAAAACCATCATGGCTAGTCTCAAAGGCAAAACGATTTTCATCACCGGCGCTAGCCGGGGGATTGGGAAGGCGATTGGGTTGCGGGCGGCCCGGGATGGGGCGAATGTTGTGGTCGCGGCCAAGACGACGGAGCCGCATCCTAAGTTGGATGGCACGGTGTATACGGCGGTCAAGGAACTGGAGGCGGCCGGCGGCAAGGCGCTGGCTTGCATTTGTGATATTCGCTTCGAGGAGCAGGTTCAGGCGGCGGTCGATAAGGCGATCTCGACGTTTGGCGGGATCGATATTCTGGTGAACAATGCCAGCGCCATTTTTCTGGCCGGCACGTGCGACACTCCCATGAAGCGCTATGACTTGATGCACGGAATCAACACGCGCGGGACGTTCTTGTCGTCGAAGCTTTGCCTGCCGCATCTGCTCAAGGCGGAGAACCCGCACATCTTGAATATCTCGCCGCCGTTGTCGATGGAGCCGCGCTGGTTTGGCCCGACGGTGGCTTACACGATGGCGAAGTACGGCATGAGCATGTGCGTGCTGGGCATGGCCGAGGAGTTCAAGGAGCAAGGGGTGGGGGTCAACGCGCTGTGGCCGCGCACGGTGATCGCGACCGCGGCCGTGCAAAACTTGCTGGGGGGCGACGAGGTGATTCGCCACAGCCGCAAGCCCGAGATCATGGCCGACGCGGCGTATGCCATCCTCACGCGTAGCAGCCGCGAGTGTACGGGCAATTTCTTCATCGACGACGAAGTGCTAGCCTCCGCGGGCATCACGAACCTCGAAGGTTACTCCATCGTGCACGGCGCGGAGCTGACCTCCGATATTTTCGTGGGCGATCGAGCGCCGAGGCCGCGCTAGTTTGCATTTGCTTGCACGATTCGGCCTGCAATTCGTTACGACTCACCTGTCTCAGGGGTGAAAGCCCGAAACATGTCAGCCCCGGGCAACGCCCGGGGTCACCGTGCCCAATTGCGATTTGAAGGGCTGTAAGCCCGAAACATCAAATGGTGTGCGAAGCGTGAGGCTTACAGCCCTTCAATGTCTCATCAGACGCGTTAACCAGGGCGATGCCCTGGCCTGACATGTTACGCACCTTCGGTGCTCGATCGTTCTATGCTGCTCTTGTTAGAGCCACCAGCCCAGCACGATCAGGACGGCCGTGATGGCGGCCATGAAGAGCGTAATCATCAGCCCCAAGCGGGCGGAATTTGACAGAATTGGGCCCATGGCTTCGTGGCGCGTCGCCGAATAGACCAGGCTGATCACCACGATCAGCGGCACGGCGTACCACATCTGGATAACTTCAGCCAGCGGCAAGACGGAGCTCAGCATCACTTGCTCTCAGCGTAAGACGTTAAGGAACGTTCGCCCTTACAGGGCTTCGATACGTTGGCGGCCTGCAATCCCAGGGCGTTGCCCTGGGCTGATATGTTTAACGCTTTCAGCGTTTCGGATTGTGACTGGGCTGATATGTTTAACGCCTTCAGCGTTTCGGATTGCGACTTGTGGCGATCTGCAAGCACTTACTTTTTCCTACGGAGGGAGAGGTGTTTGCGAGCGAAGTTATTTTTGAGTCGTCCCTAAGGGTTCGGACCAGGAGGGGCGTCGTCTGGCTTCGGCTCTTCCGATTCAAGTTCCACCGGTCCGCCCCAGGCGTCGTAGATGGCCAGAATATTCAGCAGGCCGGCGATCATCGTATAGGTCGTCCCCAAGTCAAAATACTTGTTCAGTGTTTTGTACCATTCGTTCAGTTCCGCCGGCGTGGCAGGCGGAGCCATCACGCCGCCCCAGAGCGGCGCTTTTCCCTGCCGAACCAGGTAAGTCTGCAAAATGGCCGGCAGCGCGGGCAGCCCGACCCCCAATTGGCAAAAATAGGGGAGCCTCTTGTCGCTATCGGTCCACGAAGCATACACAGCGCGGCCGTCGCTGATGATCAGACCATAGAAGAACGCGCTGAGGATGCAAATCATGAACAGCAAGCCCTTGGCCGTGCGACCCTGATAGATGTGGCCCATGCCCGGAATCAACCAACCTAGGATGGCGGCCACGACCGGATCTCTGAGGTCGATCATTTCGCCGGGCTGGGGACCAGAAATGGCAACGGCTGCTTTCGACACGTGTACTCGACCTCGCGGCTTGAAAAAAACGAAGGGACTGGCTCGTAACCAACCATTTTACCGATCCCGAGCCAGTTTACCAGATCGGCTTGTGGGTCAAGCACTTAACGCTAATCGGCGAGAGATGCCATTCACAGGCTCTGACGGCCGATGCGCGCGAAACCGTGGAGCACTGCTTGCGAAAAGAGTTGGCCGCCAAAGGGCCGATGGGTCAGCGCGCTGACTGCGACCCGTAGCCGATTCGCATCGGATTGGCTGACGTTACGACGCCCAGCTCGCAATAGACCGCATTGATCGTTTCGGCCTCGATCTGAATCAGGTTCTGACCGGCGCCAGCCAACAGGGCCAGGTCGGCCAACTGTTTCACGCGACGCGGGATGCCACCGGTCAACTCATGGAGTCGCACGAGGGCCGCTTCGCTGAACACGGGCGTGGCGCGGCCGGCTTGGGCTAGCGATTCTTTGACGAACGCGGCCGTATCGTCGGCCTCCCAACCTTCGAGGTCGATTCGCAACTCGGCCAATTCGAGCAGCCGGTTTCCCACGCGTCCGACCCCTTGCGGCTGGGCCGTCAGGACGATCGTCAGCCGCGCATCGCGCGAGACGTCGAACTGCGCCAGCCGCACGATCTGGTCGAGAACTTCCGGGCGCGCTTCGTCGGCATCGTCGAGCAACAAGACTGTGGCGATTTGTTGATAGCGGTTGGCCGTCACGTAATCGGCCATCGCGCGGGCCAGTTTGAATTCGCTGACATTGGGCGGCGTCTCGACGCCGAGTTGCCCGGTCAATTGCCAGAGGAATTCGTGCGAACTGAGGCCCACCAGGTTTACGAGCGAGGCCTGACGCTGAACGCAGCCCAACTGCTGGGAGAAGATTTCGAGCAACTGCGACTTGCCGCTCCCGGGCTCGCCTAGCAGCATTCCCAGCGTGCGACGCTCCTCGACCAGGAAGTGCAAACGGGCCAGAGCCTCGTCTTGGCTAGGGCCTTGATGAAAATACTGCTGGTCGAGATTGCCTCGAAACGGCGATTCGCCGAGGCCCCAATAGGCTTGGTACATGGTTTTCTCGCGGGAATAGCGTGAGCGTGCTGGCGCCGGACAATTCCGTATCATTGATATCTTCGGTAGAATTGCGCCGCTCGCTTGAGGCCAAACCGTGGCGGAAAGGTTTGTCGCAGCGGGCTCGCCATCGGCCGTTTCCCCCGTCGCAATCACCATTTCCACAAGCGCTTATGGCCGATCGTTATTTTGTCGAAACTGCGATTGCCGGCGGCGAGGCCCGGCTAGTGAGGGCGGAAGCTCATCACCTGGCTCACGTCCTGCGCGCCAAGCCGGGTGACGAGGTTACGCTGTTCGACGGCAGCGGCGCCGAGTTTCCGGCACGGGTCGAGCACGTGGGTCGCTCGGAGATCGAGTTGGCCGTGCTCTCGCGGCAAGCGGTCGATCGCGAGACGCGAGTGCGGCTGACGCTGGGCGTCGCTTTGCCCAAGGGGGACCGCCAGCGCTTCTTGGTGGAAAAGGCGGTCGAGTTGGGCGTGGCGTGTCTGGTGCCGCTGCAAACGGAGCGGAGCGTCGACCGCGAAACGCCCTCGGCGCTCGAACGGTTGCGGCGGGCCGTCATCGAAGCCTCGAAACAATGCGGACGCAACCGCTTGATGGAGATCGCCACGCCGCGGAAGCTGGCCGACTTTCTGGCTGACTCAACGACGAAGGGTGCGGTGCACCTGTTTGCACATCCCATCGCTGGTCCCGGTGCAAAGGCTTTTGTGGACGCTTGCGAAACATCGATCGCCAGTGGCGATTGCCCGAACGTCATGCTGGCCGTAGGGCCCGAGGGGGGCTTTACAGACTCGGAATTGAACTTCGCGCTCGCGGAGCGATGGGAAATCGTGGGATGCGGAGAGCGCATCTTGCGAGTCGAAACCGCGGCCTTGGCGCTGGCCGCCGGTGTGATGCTGCTGTCGTCTCGAGCATGAATCATCAAACTGTTTGCAGGCACGTCTTTGAACGATCGATTCTGTCGGGCACCCAGAAGGGAACTCAAGACGAATGTGGAACGAAATGCTGAAGCCAGAGATATGGAGCGGCATGCTGGATCACATGCTGACGCCAGAGATTTCGATACTCGAAAAAATGTTCCGGCCCGTGATCGTGTATATGTTCCTGCTGATTAGTTTGCGGCTGGCGGGCAAACGGGAGCTGGCGCAACTGAACGCCATGGATTTGATCGTGCTGTTGACGCTGTCGAACACTGTGCAAAACGCGATCATCGGCAGCGACAACTCGGTGAGCGGGGGCTTGATCGGCGCGGCAACGCTGTTGGGGCTCAATTATTTCGTGGTGCGATTTCTATTCAGCCACGAGAGGATCGACCGGGTCGTCGAGGGTGAACCCGTCACGCTGATCGAAGATGGGCGTGTCATGCTCGACCGGATGAAAAAAGAATTCATCACCGATGCCGAGCTGCAGGCCGCTGCCCACAAGCAAGGATTTTCATCGCTCGAGGCCGTGGATCAGGCCGTACTCGAGCCCAGCGGCGTGATGTCTTTCGTTGGCAAACAGCCCCCGGCCGACGAGGTGCGATATGGGGAGATCACGAAGCGCTTGGATCAAATCAGCCAACAACTCGACGAACTGCGCTCGAAAGCCGCCGGACCATCGAAAAGCTAAAGATCGTCGGTGTTGAACGTATCGCCATCGGTGAATCGTCCTGATTCGAAACCGCGGCGGAACCATTTCACTCGCTGGGCACTCGTGCCGTGCGTGAACGAATCGGGGACGACATAGCCACGGGCCTGCTTTTGCAGTCGGTCGTCGCCAATCGCCGTGGCGGCGCGCAGGGCTTGCTCGATATCGCCCGGCTCCAGAATGTGGCGAGTCTCTTGCGCGTGGTGAGCCCACATGCCCGCCAGAAAGTCGGCTTGCAATTCGAGCCGCACGGAAAGTTGGTTGTACTCGCGCTCGCTGACGCGCCCACGCCTGGCGCTAACCCGTTCGGAGATGCCCAGCAGGTTTTGCACGTGATGTCCGACTTCGTGAGCAATGACGTAGGCTTGCGCAAATTCGCCAGGAGCGTGGAACTGCGAACGCAGTTGATCGAAAAAGCTGAGGTCGAGGTAGACGCGAGCGTCGCCTGGGCAGTAAAACGGCCCTACCGCGGCGCTGGCGAATCCGCAAGCCGAATTAACCTGCCCGTTGAACAACACCAGGCGCGGATCGCGATAGGTCTTGTTCATTTTTCGAAATTCGTCGCGCCACACATCTTCAGTCTCGGCCAGAACGACGGAGACAAAATGTTTGAGATCGTCGTCGGCTCCCTCGGGCGCCGGCCCAACCGCCGGAGCTTGCCCTGGCATCGGGTTGCCCTGTTGCGGGTTGCCTTGCTGCGGGTTGCCTTGCTGCGGGTTGCCTTGCTGCGGGTTGAGGAGTGCCTGCGGATCGACACCCAAGAGCAGGGCAATGACGACGATCGCCAAGGTTCCCAGCCCGCCGCCAATGACCATCGGTCCGCCTGGCATCCCGCGTCGATCTTCGACGTTGTCGCTTTCGCGCTCTCCCTCCAAACGCATGGTCGTGGCCTCGCCGGGTGTTGATGAACGGATCTTCGGAATCGCACTCGATGGCCGCCATTATATCGATATCGCACGTCAAAACATGGTACGCGCGCAAAAAAACAGCAGCCACCTGGCGGGAGCTGCTGTTTGTGGGAATTCTCTTGGAACGCCGGACGGCCAGTTACTTGGCGCCGACGAGCTGACGTTTCTTCTTCTCGGCGATGATCTCTTCCTGGATATTCGAGGGCACCCGGCGGTACTTGGCGAATTCCATGGTAAAAGTGCCCTGCCCTTGCGTCATGCTACGCAGGTCGGTCGAGTAGCCAAAGGTTTCGGCCAGTGGGACTTCGCCTTCGATCGTGGCGAAGTTGCCTTTGACTTCGGTCGAAACGATCAGGCCGCGGCGGCTGGTCAGTTCGCCAGCCACGGGACCCTGGTATTGCGATGGCACTTCGATTTCGACTTTCATCACCGGCTCCAACAGCACGGGCTTGGTTTTTAGAAACGTCTCGCGGAAGCAGTTGCGAGCGCAGGTCTGGAACGCCATGTCCGAGCTATCGACGTCGTGATACGAGCCGTCCTCGAGAATCGCTTTGACGCCGACGATCGGAAATTCGGCGACCGGACCCTTGTGGATCGAATCGCGAAAACCCTTCTCGACCGACGGAATATATTCCTTCGGAATGCGCCCGCCAACGACGGTCTCTTCGAATTCGAAGACCTCGGTCGACCCCTCGGGCAAGCATTCGAGCCGGCCGACGATGTGAGCGTATTGACCCGAGCCACCGGTCTGCTTCTTGTGCTTGAAGTTGTACTCGGCAGTCTTGGTGGGTGCTTCGCGGTAGCTGACTTTCGGCGCGCCGACCTCGACCTGAACGCCATACTCGCGGCGAATCCGCTCGACGTAAATGTCCAGGTGCAGCTCACCCATCCCGGCAATCACCGTTTCGCTGGTCTCTTCGTCAGTGGCCACGCGGAAGGTCGGATCCTCTTTGCGGAACCGATTGAGGGCCTTGCCCAGCTTGTCGCCACCGTCGCGATTGACCGGGCTGATGGCCATCTTGATGACCGGCTCGGGTACGAACATGCTCTCAAGCGTGCAATACTTCCGCTCGCTGGCAAACGTATCGCCGCTGGCGCAGTCGATGCCCATGATCGCCACGATGTCGCCGCAGATGGCGGTATCGATTTCGTCTCGCTTGTCGGCGTGCATCTTTACAATGCGGCTGAACCGCTGCTTTTGACCGGTACGCTGGTTGTAGTACATTTCGCCCTTGTTGATCGTTCCCTG
>JAYVCO010000037.1:0-4266 GCA_043749935.1 Planctomycetia bacterium | reverse complement strand
GTGCGTCACGCCCACACCCTTGATCGTACTGTCGAACTCAACCGTGACCGGGCACAGCAGCACGTTGGGGCGATGGAACGCGGCATCCAGGTTGCGCGGCGAGGTCAGCGCCTGTTCAAAGCCAAATCGATTGTAGAGCTGCCCTTCTTCAATGAAGGGCAACAGCACGAACACCCAACCGCTTGGCGTTATCTCGTCGGGCGGCATGGGGAAAAAGTGGTTGTTGATGTCGAGGTACTGCGCCATGGCGATCGAGAGCTGATGGATATTGTTGTCGCAGGCCGTTGCCAGCGATGCGCGCCGCGCGGCTTGAATAGCGGGCAACAACAAGCCCAACATGATCCCGATGATCGCCAGCACGATTATTAGTTCGAGCAAGCTCACCCCGCGTCGCCCCAAAGCTAAGACTGCTGCCATCAGTCGCGCTCCCTGCAATGGTTCCGCAAGCCGCTCTGCCTCTGAATCGCTGCTCGCTAGCATTACTACACTCTTAGTAGAATAAGCCTCCTCGCCGGCCGTCGCAAGAGAAACTTGCCGAATTCATACGCCCAGCTTTTTCTATCGAGGCCGAACTGTGAAAAATTTACTCCGACGGCTGCGGGCATTCATCTTTCGCGATTTCCATTACTCTGCCTTCGGTGACTGCTTGACTCCGAATCCCGGGTTTGGCGTAGGCATGACCGCTTGCACGTCGGCGCGCCAGGCGACTAGCCTCGCGTGGAGCTCCCGTGCTTTGGCTGGGTTCTCGGTAATCAGGTTATTCTGCTCACTGCGGTCGTTGGCACGATTGAACAATTCCAGGCTGCCGTCTTCGTACCACTCGATCAACTTCCAGTCGCCATCGCGCACGGCGCCGCAGGGAGCGCCCCCCTGATTACCATAGTGAGGATAGTGCCAAAACAGCGGCGCTACACGCGGCAGGTCACTTCCCTTGAGCAGCGGCACGAGGCTCTCGCCATCGCGGTGTTGCTCGGGGGCCTGCGGCAGACCTGCCAACTCGAGCAGCGTCGGATAGAGATCGGTAGTGATGACTGGAGTTTCGCAAACGCTGCCCGGTTTCGCGACGCCCGGCGCGCGAATGATCCACGGCGTGCGGATACCACCTTCGTACGGCCAGCCTTTGCCGCCACGCAGCGGCAAGTTCGAGGTGGGATGACCTTCGGACGTGGACAGGCCGCCATTGTCCGAAGTAAATACCACGACAGTCCGCTCGGCAATGTCACTCTGTTGGAGCGCGGCGAGCACTCGGCCGATGGCGGCGTCCATCTGCTCCATCATCGCGGCGTAGGCAGCGTGATTCTGTACCAAGCGCACCTTACGCTCGCGCTCCTGCCCCCAGGCGTCAGGCTTGGCCGATTTTCGCTTCTCTTCATATTTGTCGACGAGGTCCTGCCTCGCCTGGATCGGCGTGTGGACAGCCTGAAAGGGCAAATAAGCGAAGAACGGCTTGTCCTTATTGTGTTCGATGAATCGCACAGCTTCCTCCGCGATTCGATCGGTAGTCTTTGGATCGTCTTGAGCATCAGGCGGCACGTCATTGGGCGGATAGTAAAACTGCGTGCGCCCCACCAGTCCGGGACCGAAGCCTTGCGCGTTGGGAGAGAAATTGCCAGTGCCCAAATGCCATTTACCCGCGAAGAACGTGGCATAGCCTGCGTTGCGAAATTGCTCGGCGATCGTGACTTCTTCAAGCGCGAGATGATCTTGGTTTGGCGCCGGCTGAAGTTTTCCCGGGCGGTTGCCCCCAATGAAATCGGTGATGCCCGTGCGCGGCGGATACTTGCCAGTCATGATGCTCGCCCGCGTCGGCGAACAGACCGGACACGCTGCGTAACCTTGCGTGAACCGCGTCCCCTGGCGGGCGAGACGGTCGATGTTCGGCGTCTCGTAGAATGTTTTTGGGTTGTTCGCCCCGATGTCCATATAGCCCAAATCGTCGGCCAGAATGAAGACGATGTTCGAGCGTACGGGTTCGGCCGCGAGTGTCGTGGCGTCTAGTGAAGTGACGAAGACTATTGTTGCAAAAGCGAGTGGTGCGAACGCAGCGAGAAGGGAGTTTTGCATGGAGGAGACGATTCTTGCGAGACTGACACGGGCACTGCGAAACCGAATTTGGTCGAGGATTAACATTCTCAGCGTGAGCGTTTCCATTCGATAATGACTGCGAATCGCCAGCTTTCCAATTATGAGAAGCCCCTGGCGCGAATGCAAACAATCGGTCATGAGCCTTCGTTCGCGAGTTTTGGATTACAGCGGCGGAAACCTGCGCAAAGCACGAGACTTAGCGACTGCGTTTTTGCGATGGCGACTTGCCGCTAGCTTCGAAACTGGCCTTGTTTTCGAGAGCCGTAATCGTGGAGTATACCGCCTCTTTTTGCTTTCTAGACGTTTTTCAGTGCAATGAATGCGACCGGCACACGCGTCGATCTTAAGTTTGAACCGGAAGGACTAGCCATGCGGCCACGCTCAAATTCGATTCTCTTGCCTGCGGACTCTCGTTTTGTCTGGCGCGTCCTGTTCCTGGTCGGTCTGGCATTCTTCGCGGTGTCCGAGTGCGCGACTGCGCAAAGCACGTCCTCGAAACCGATCGACTCAACGGCCAACTCCACGATCGAGGATGTTGTGGCCAAGCGAAAAACTCTCGCGGCGGAGATTGCTGCCCTCAATAAGCAGGGCGGCGGCTCGACGGATGCAGATCCGGCCGACGTTTCGGCCACCGAAGACGAACTCGAGTTCTTGGAAACCGTGGACGGCGTTTACGCCCAGCAACAGGCCCGGCTCGAACAGCGGCAGGAGCTTCAGGCGGCAAAGAAAAAAGCCGACGAAGGCTTGGAATCGCTCCACAAGTTTGGGCCTACCGAGGCCAAACCCTATTCCTTCCTGCTGTTAGAAAGCCTTCGCGACGAACTGGCGGCCGAAGTGGACCATGAAGAAGCATTCATTGCCGACCTCAAGGCGGCGGAGCAATTGCTGGATACCGCTCATAACCACTCTGACCAGACCGAAAAAGATCGGCGAAGAGCGCAGGAAGAGCTAGCCGAGAACGAAGACAAAGCAGCGGAAATTGAACTGCAGTCTGCTCTCAAATTGGCCAAGCGCCAGTGTCAGATCGCCAAGGAGCTGATCCTCGTGCGACGGCTGGAAGTTGAAGTTCGCACTCTGCGGCGCGATGTCAGTAACACGTTCAAGACCGAACTGACCGACAAGGTCGAGCTCGTCGGCAAGGATGTTCGGTTTACCAAGCAAGATCTGCAAGACCGCCTTGAGGACTTGAAAGCCTATGAGAGCGACCTGAATAGCAAACTGAGCGAGGCACGATCCAAGTTTCAGCAGGCAGAGTTGCAACAGGTTGCGGCCGTCAAGGAGCTTCTCGAACACAAAGCCCCGCAGTCGACGATCGACCTGGCCAACGATTCGTGGCGGGTGGCCCGCGACGCGCAGCAGATGGAAATCTCGCTGTTGAATGAACGCATCGGCGACAATAAGCGTTTCAACCATTACTGGGCATGCCGGTACGAAGTCGAGAATCATACTGCAAAGCCCGCTCAGATTACGGAATGGCACGAAAGCCTGGGCGATCTGGTGGACGAAATTCACGATAACCGGCGCTCGCTCGAGCAGCGCATCGAGACCACTCGAGCCGAACAGGCGAAGATCGTCCAACGCATGCGCAACAGAGATGACCCGGCGGTAAAGCAGTGGGGCGAGGCGCAGTGCGCCCATTGGCAAGGGCTGCGCGACGTGTGCGAGGAGCACCTGGTGCAACTCAAAGTCAACGAGCGCTGGAGCGACCGTTTTTTGGAGGAACTCAAAGATCGACTGGAGCCCACGGGTGGGGAGAACTGGTGGACCGTCGCCCAAAAAGAACTGGACACGATTTGGGCCTACGAGATAGCCGAAGTCAACGATAAACCGATTACGGTCGGTAAAGTCGTAAAATTAATTGGCTACCTGTGCCTGGGCCTGCTGTTGGCAAGCATCTTGAGTCGGGTGTTGGGCCGGCGCGTGCTACCCCGTATCGGGATGAACGAAGGCGCATCGCATGCTATGCAATCGATCGCCTTCTATGCGCTCGCGGGCGTGTTCGGCGTCCTGTCGTTCGAGGTCGTCCATATCCCGCTTACCGCGTTCGCGTTCCTGGGCGGAGCCGTGGCGATCGCGGTTGGCTTTGGCAGCCAGGACATCGCGAATAATTTCATGAGCGGCATCATTATCCTGGCGGAACAGCCGATCCGGGTCGGCGACGTCGTCGTGGTCGATGGCGTT
>JAYVCO010000036.1:0-6087 GCA_043749935.1 Planctomycetia bacterium | reverse complement strand
TGACCGGCATTTCGATGGCGCTGGGCGTCATGCTGGTCGTCGCCGTGCTGGTGATCCACGGCGTCGTCAATCAATCGTTCATGAACAACTCGGGCCTGGGTTACAACGTGGTCGTGGGGGCCAAAGGGGGCCGACTCGACCTGGTGCTCAACACCGTCTATTACTTGAGCCGCCCCGTCGAGAATATTCCCTATACCTACTACCAGGAATTCACCGAGGGGCGCTTCAAGCCGTACGTTGAGAAAGCCATTCCGATCTGCCTGGGCGATATGTACCAGGACTTTCGCGTGATCGGCACCACGCCCGACTTTTTCAATCAGTTGGATTACGGCGGCAAGAAATACGAATTTGCCGCCGGGCGCAACTTCGAGCCCGACGAATACTACGCCGCCGTAATTGGCGCCACGGTGGCCCGGCAGGCGGGACTTGGCGTCGGCGATGAATTTCAACCTTCGCACGGTGCCGGCCCCGATGCACACCAGCACGAGCCCTTCAAAATACTCGGCGTGCTGAAGCCCACGGGCACGCCGAACGATCGTGGCCTGTTCATCAACATGGAAGGCTTTTACCTGATTCCCGAGCACGCCAAGCCGCTCGACGATGAACCGGCCGCCAAGCCGCACGCCGAGAGCGAGCACCACGACGAGCACGCTCACCCGCACGATGAAAAACACGAGCATGCTGACGCTGACAGTGTCGAACATGAGCAGGCCGAACATAAGCACGCCGAAGCGCATCACGAAGAACACGCGGGCGAGGCAAAAGGCTCGCACGCAGAAGACCACGAGCATGCCGCCGCGAAGAAGCACGTCGACAATCACGAAGACACCGACGGCGACGCTCACGCTCGCGAACATGCGGCCGAACAGAACGCCAACGGTGAGCACGTTCACGATGAAGCGCACGAACACGAGCATGCGGACCACGATCATGGCCATGACCACGCCGGCCATGACCACGGCCACTCCCACGAGCCGCTGCCCGTTGAGCAGCGAGAAGTCACGGCGATCCTGGTGCTGACCGCCAGCATTGGGGGCGCTCCGCCGGAACTGATGGCCCCGGGTCTGATCAAGAAAGTCAATAAGGAATCAGTGGCTCAGGCCGTGCTGCCGATCCGCGAAATGAGCACGCTGTTCACGATGTTCGTCGACCCCATGCAACTCGTGCTGTTGGGACTGACAGTGCTGATCGTGATCGTTTCGGGCATTGGAATCCTGGTCAGCATCTACAACTCGATGAGCGAGCGGCGCCACGAAATTGCCGTGATCCGTGCACTCGGCGCGGGCCGGCGAACGGTGATGGCCATTGTGCTGCTGGAATCGATTTTGCTGAGTTTGGGCGGCGGTTTGGCGGGCTGGTTTGTCGGCCACGGGCTGATTGCGGCCCTAAGTCCTTGGATCGCCTCGCAAACGGGCGTTTCCATCGGCTATATGCAGTTTGTCGGCTACGAATTGGTTATAATACCAGGGCTGATCGTCTTGGCTTCTTTGGTCGGCTACTTGCCGGCGATGGCCGCATATCGCACCGATGTGGCCAAAGCGCTCAGTGCAACCCCCTAGCACGCTCCACGCATCGCCAGGTGTCTTGGCGCGGCGGCCCACCTCCATTGCAAGGAACAAGCTATGACCCTGATCCCGCGAATCGGATCCGGCTCTCTTCTGGCGGTTTGCCTGGCGCTGGCCAGTATCGCGGCAACTTCACAGCGCGCCGTGGCCTGCCCGTTTTGTAGCGCCGTGTCGTTGACGTTCAGCGAGGAGATCAACAACTCGCAAGTGGCTCTGATCGCCAAGCTGGTGCAACTGCCGCCTCGGCCGGTGGGAGACGCCGCCGCGAACAATTCGCTCGACGTGGCGAAAGCAAAATTCGAAGTGGTCAAGATCCTCAAGGGCGAAGACGCGCTGGGCAAAACCCGCACGATCGAAACCGTGTATTTTGGCGACAGCCCGCTAGGTTCGACGTTTCTGATCATGGGCATTGATCCTCCCACGATTAACTGGGGAACGCCGATCGCGATCACCGAGCGCGGCCAGGCGTATGTCACCAAGGCCATGCAACTGCCCAAGGAAGGGGCCGATCGGCTGGCGTTCTTTCAGGACTACCTGGAAGACAGCGACGAAATGCTGGCCCGCGACGCGTATGACGAATTTGCCAAAATGCCCTACGCGGGCGTGATTGGGCTCAAGGATCGGATGAAGCACGACAAGGTGATCGAGTGGATCACGAGTCCGCAAATCCCTGTCAGCCGGCGGCGGTTGTATTTGACGATGCTCGGCGTCTGCGGCACACCGCAAGATCTGCCGCTCTTGGAAGAGATGATCCGCTCGAAAGATCGTCAAACCAAAGGCGCGCTCGACGCGCTGGTGGCCGCGTATCTGACGCTCAAAGGCCCCGATGGCATGGCGCTGGTCGAAGACTTGTATCTCAAGAATAAGGATGCCGAGTACACCGACACCTACGCCACGATCATGGCCTTGCGATTTCATGGCACCGAAGAAAAGATCATCCCGCGCGAGCGGCTGTTGGTTGGCATTCGCACGATGCTCGATCGCCCGCAGTTGGCCGACCTGGTGATTCCGGATCTGGCTCGCTGGGAAGACTGGTCGGTGATGGATCGACTGGTCGAGTTGTTCAAGAAGGCCGACGATGAATCGAGTTGGGTGCGTGTGCCCGTGATCAACTATCTGCGGGCCTGCCCGTTGGCCGAAGCGAAGAAGCGGATCGACGAATTGGCCAAGCTCGACCCAGAAACCGTCAAGCGAGCCAATACGTTTTTCCCGTTTGCCGGCGCAGCTCCCGCGGCGGCCAGCGGCGAAAAGCCCGCCGCGACTCCCGCGGCCGGTGCGAGCGAGACGGCCAAAGAACCGTCGAAAGCGCCCGCCGCCGTAGCGCCCTCGGAGAAGTCCGCTACTGAAAAGACCTCGTCGGAACCGAAAGCCAAACCGGCCGCAACGTCTGGCGCGGTGACGGGGACCGTCGTCGAGCCGGCGACGCCAGGCGCTGGATTGAGCAAGTCCCTGTCGAACGGCGGCGCCGCCGACCCGGCAGCTCCGGCCAATAGCTTGCCAGTTTTTGGCGGATTGGCGGCAGCAGCCGTGGTCTTGGGATGCGCTTTCTGGGCGATTCTGAAGGGTGGACAACACACAACGGGTTAACGAGCTAGGCAAGAGGCACGTTTCGGCGATGAGCATCGAACTCGATTCTCAGGAAACCACGGTTGATAGCTACGAACACTACCGGGCATTGAGCACTGCGGCGGTGGCCAGTCTCATTGTCGGGCTGCTCTCGATTCTGGCGCTGCTGGACTGGATCTTGGTCGCCATTCCAGCCATCGGAGTGGCTCTGTCGAGCTTCGCCTGGCTGAAAGTCAAACGACACACCGATGAATTGAGCGGCCAAGGCCTGGCCTCCGCGGGCTTCGCGCTATCGCTGCTGTTCTTGATCGCTGGTCCGACTCGACTGACTTATGTTTATCTCACCGAAGTCCCCGAGGGGTACGAGCGGATTTCCTACGCGGAGTTGCAACCCGACGAGAAGAAGCCGGGCCAGGTGGTGCCACCGTCGGCGCTGGATCTGGATGGGAAGAAGATTTTTATCAAAGGATTCGTGTATCCGGGGCAAGAGCGTTTCGGCATTCGGAGGTTCCTGTTGGTCCGCGATCAAGGCGATTGCTGCTTTGGCGGAAATCCAAAAATTACCGATCGAATTCAAGTCACGTTGGTCGAGCCGCTGAGGTTGAACTACGAAACGCGAATTCACAAAGTTAGCGGCACGTTTCACGTGGAGCCGGTCCAGACGGCGATCGATGGCGCCAAAGGCGGCGTGCTCTATCATCTCAAAGCCGATCACCTGGAATAAGCTCGCTTTCCAATGATGCAAAGACTTGAACTGCCACGGCTGCCAAGCTGGAAAAAGCTCATCGCGTTCTGTTGCGCTGTGACCCTGGCAACCGGCGGCATCGCTACGGCGGCCGAAAACAAGCCGGCCGGACCGAAAGACGTCACTTTTGACGACGTCAAGCTTGAGCTGAAAAAGGGCGATCCCTATAGCGAGTCGCTGTTGACGCCCAAAATCAAGCAGCTCGACGGCAAGGCGATTCGCATCCGAGGCTACATTCTGCCCAGCTTCAAGCAAGATGGAATCAAACAGTTTGTGCTGGTGCGCGACAACATGGAATGTTGCTTTGGACCCGGCGCTTTGCTGCACGATTGCATTCTTGTCGAGATGCTGGGGTCGGCAACCGCCACGTTCACGGTGCGTCCCGTCAGCGTGGAAGGCACTTTCTCGATCAGCCCACTGAAAGACCCCGATGGCAATTTCGTGGCCATCTATCATCTCGATGGCAAAGAAGTCAAATAGCCTGGCCCGCACTCTCAGGCTGGTACCTGGCATCTGGGTTATCGCTCTACTCGCCACGGTCGTAATCGTGGGCGATGGTTCGCGATCGGCGGCATGTCCGTTCTGCACCGCGCTCAAGCCGTCACTCTCTCAATTGCGCGAACGGGCCGCCGTCGTGGCCTTGGCCGAGGTGCAATCGCCTACCGATGCGAAGCGTTCGCACTTGCTTCTGCATCGCGTGCTGGAAGGGGCCAGCCGTCTGAGCCAATCGGATTCTCTCGACGCATCCATGGACCTGGCGGCCAAGCCGGGAAGCTTGATCATTCTTTTCGGCACTCAAGATAGCACGCCGAGCGGCCCGTTGTCGTGGCATGCAGTCGCGGTCGATGAAACCGGTTATGGCTACTTCGCCCGAGCCCCGAAGGCCAACGCCGCAGCCGCCGAACGGCTTCGCTATTTTGCTCCGTTTTTGGAGAATCCCGACCCGCTGATTGCCGACGATGCCTATTTGGAATTCGGGCATGCCCCTTTCGATGAAGTGGCTCGCGCGGCCGAATTATTGTCGATACCGCGCGTGCGCGAGTGGCTTATCAGCGACAGAGTGCCACCCGAACGGAAAGGCTTTTATGGGCTGGCGCTGGGGCTGTGTACCCAGGCCGATGAACGTGCCGCGAACGCCGAGTTTCTGCGCCGACTGGTCGTGGCGCCGGAAGATGATTTCCGCGCGGGCTTCGACGGAGTACTAGGAGGATACCTGCTTTTGGCCGGCGGGGCTGGGCTGGATCTTGTCGAAGCTCGATACCTGGCCAATCCCCGCGCGGCCGATGGCGATGTCCGGCACGCATTGACCGCCTTGCGCTTCTATTACGAGTATGGGCGCGAGATTCCCAAGGACCGGCTGAAGGTGGCGCTTCGTCATCTCCTCGATCGGTCTGAATTTGCCGCCAGCGCCATCACCGATTTGGCACGGTGGAAAGATTGGGATTCCCTCGACCGGATCGTCGCGCTTTACACTCGCGAAGGGTTCGTCCAACCGACCATTGGCCGTGCGATAGTGGGGTACCTGCTCGCTTGTCCCAATCGCGATGCCGCGCTGGCGCTCGAACGCCTGCGTAAGTCCGATCCAGAGGGTGTGCAGGCCGCTCAGCGCGCTCTTACTAGAACCACCAGCGGACCGCAAAGCGAGTGAGCCCGCACCGCAATCCGACGTCGGGCAACCGTCTTACGAAGTTTGCTCGTCCAAATCTTTCAAGCCCAAGCGGGCCAGCCACCGGCCGCGTACCGGTTTGTTGTCTTCGCCCAGGTCGTTATTGGGTACTTGATCGGCCTGGTTTCGCTGATAGCTGCGGATTTTTTCTTCCAGCTCAGCTCGGTCGCGGGCAATCTTGGCACGTTCAACCGAGATTTCAATTTCAGCTTTGCTGATCTTTTCGTGGCATTCCCCTTGCATTTGCTGTAGCTTTTTCCGTTCGTGGGAGATTGTTTCGTCGCGATCCAAATCATCGTTGGGCGAGGTGCCGCGGGCATCGTTGCAGCTTAAGCTGTACTTATGTTCTTCCCATTGCCTGTGCAATTCGGCGATCTCGCGGTCCTTGGCGGCCACGATCTGATCGGTAATCCGAACGGTCGCTTCGACCGAGGTTCTTTCCGCGACGGCTTTTTCGTCGTCCGAATCGTCGGCCTCCAAAGAAGCCAAAAGCCGCCGTTTTTGTGATTCCCAATCCAAGCCCGTGCCGGCACCGGATTCCGTGG
>JAYVCO010000035.1:0-3061 GCA_043749935.1 Planctomycetia bacterium | reverse complement strand
CACGTGTGCCTATTTGTTCCGGATGCCGATGGTGTTCGACAACGAGTTTCTGTTGCTGATCGCCCTGGCCGGATTCCTGACAGCAGGCTTTTATGGCTGGCTGCCTCTCTATCTTCCGGAACTGTTTCCGACGCGCATTCGCGCCACCGGACAAGGGTTCGCCTTCAATTTCGGGCGCATCCTGGCCGCCGGAGGCGCGCTTGGGGGCGGCCAACTGCTGTCGTATTTTGGCGAAGATTACGCCCGCACTGGCGCAATCACGAGCCTCGTGTATCTCGTCGGGCTGGTGCTGATCTGGTTCTGTCCCGAGACCAAAGGACGGCCGCTGCCCGACTAATCGATGCCAAGCTAGCGAGCTGTTTTCGCACGCTGTGCGGTAGGCTTTGTCGTTGCAAAACCCCTAAGCCCATGCCTCGCAATAGCTTATAGGTCAGCACGATGGGCCGGATTCGTCTTGTAGCCGGACCGGGGGCCCCGCTAGAATGCCCCCCTCGAACGCCATGGATGGTCGTTCGGCTTGACGCGACATCAGGGAGGCAGTGGAAAGTCCATGGCAGGACCGTCAGATGCCGATCAGCTATTTCTTGCGCGACCCTTTGTTCTCGGTACGCGACTGATTCTGGCCTTTCCCGTCGCCACCATTGCCCTCTGCCTGGGGCTGGGAGTAGCGGCTTGCTATCTATCGGCCACGCAGCTCGGCTACCAGACCAGCCGGATGGATCTGCTCAATCCCAAGAGTAGCTATAACCGGCTGTGGACCGAGTACATCAAGGAGTTCGGTGACGAAGACGATGCCGTCGTGGTGGTCGAAGGCAAAGGTCGCGAACAGGTCGTGCCCGTGCTGGAAGAGCTTTCCGCGGCGCTAGCGCGCGAAGACCGGCTGTTCCATGCCGTGTTACATGAAGTGGACCTGGCCAAAATCCGTTCCAAAGGTCTGCACTATCTCTCGCCCGACGAATTACTGGGCATCGATCGATTTCTCAACGAAGTCGGACCAATTCTGGCCGGCGATTGGGCTCCGTTGAACCTGGCCAACATGGCCGGCGGGATGTCCCAGCAGTTGGACATGGCCGCGCGCGGCGATTCGCCTCAAGCGCAGAGCGCGCGCGAAAAACTGCAACGGCTCTCCACCAGTTTGACCGAATCGCTCGGCCAGCGACGCCGCTATCAATCGCCCTGGCCCGAGATGCCCTCGTCTTTCGCCATTCTGAGCGAATTGAATTCCGAGTATCTCCTAACCAAGCAAGGCCAGCTCGGTTTCGTGCTGTTGCGATTAGCCCGCGGTGAAGACAGCTTCAACCACTGCACCGAAGCAACTGACGCACTGCGGCTGCTGATCGCTCAGACCCAGGCGCGACACTCCGACGTTAAGATCGGCCTGACCGGCTTGCCGGTTATGGAAAACGACGAGATGCGGTCGAGCCAATCGTCGATGTTTTGGGCCAGCCTGGTTTCGATGATCGGCGTGGCGCTTCTGTTTGTCGCGGGCTTTGGCGGTGTCAGGCACGCGCTGTTGGCCAACCTCATTCTGCTGGTGGGCATGGCCTGGTCGTTTGGGTTCGTGACCCTCACGGTCGGGCATTTGAATATCCTGAGCGTTTCGTTCACGGTCACGCTGATCGGCATCGGCATAGACTTTGGCGTCTATTACGTGGCCCGCTATCTGCAACTGCGTGGCGAGCACTACAACTGCGAACAGGCCTTGCTCGAAACGGCGCGCGGCGCCGGTCCTGCGATCACGACCGGAGCCATTACTACGTCAATCGCATTTTTTGCGGCCGGATTCACCAGCTTCAAGGGCGTGGCCGAATTGGGGATCATTGCCGGCGGCGGCATTCTGCTGTGTGCCATCTCCGAGTTGGTGATGTTGCCGGCGTGCATTTACCTGATCGATCGCAGCGGCTGGGGTGTGCGGATGCCGCGGCCGCTGGCGGTCCATACCTGGATTGCGCCGCTCTTCAAGTTTCCTCGACTCACGTTGGCCGTCACGCTAGCGGCCACGGTAGTCATCTCGGTCGGCTTGAGCCGGCTCTGGTACGACAACAACCTGCTCAACATGCAGGCCGAGGGCTTGGAAAGTGTTGCTTTGGAGAAGAAGTTGCTAGCCGAGTGCAATCAGAGCGTGTGGTACGCGCTGTCAATTGCCGACAGCCGCGAAGAGCTGCTGGCACGTAAGGCCAGGTTTCTCGAGCTTGGCTCTGTCGAGCGTACCGAAGAGATTGTCTCGCTACTGCCCAGCGACGATCAGGTGAAGCAGCCCGTGATCCAGCGCATTCAACAGCGCCTGGCGGGTTTGCCCGAGCGGCCGCCGCTAATCACCGTGGACCGTCCGGAGAAACTGGGCCAGGTTTTCTCGCACGTTCAGGACCAATTGGCTCGCGGACGTCTCGATGAAAAATGCGTGCGGCAGTTGGAAGTCGTTCGCGACCAGTTGCGCCGCATGCCGCTCGAAGATTGTTATGCCGAACTTTCCAGGTTTCAACAGGAAATGGCTGGCGACTTATTGAGTCGCCTCCATATTCTCAAAAGCATCGCCGATCCCGAGCCACCGACGCTCACCGACTTGCCCGCCAGCCTGGTCGATCGCTTTGTCGGCCAACATGGCAAATACCTGCTCAAGATTTATGGTCGCGGCGATATTTGGGACACCAATGCGCTGAGCCGGTTCGTCAAGGACGTGCGTAACGTCGACCCACAAGTCACCGGCAACCCCCTGCAAGCGCACGAAGCCTCGCTCGAAATGAAACGCAGTTATCAGGAAGCCGCGATCTACTCGCTGCTGGTGATCCTGGGCGTGCTGGTTTTGGACTTCAAGAGTTTGAACTATGCGATCCTGGCCGCGATGCCCTTGGGCGTGGGCGTGCTGCAAATGTTCGGACTGCTGGGGATTCTCGACATCGCCTTGAATCCGGCCAACCTGATCGCGCTGCCTTTGATCCTGGGCATCGGCGTCGATTACGGCGTACACATCGTTCACGAATTTCGCGAATCGGAAGGGCCTTATAAAATGTCGCCCGGCACTGCCGTGGCCGTGCTGGTCGACGCGCTCACGACGCTCGTG
>JAYVCO010000034.1:0-3133 GCA_043749935.1 Planctomycetia bacterium | reverse complement strand
TTGGCTCCGCACTTGGCGAGGTTGAAAAATGCCACGATGGCATTTTTCAACGGGCTAGTAGCACACGAATTCTCCCTAAATGTCCAGGATCCGCCCTCCATGCCGAGTCCAGAGAGCCAAATCACGATCCCCAAGTTCCGGGGCATGAAAGCCGCGGGACAGAAGATTACCATGCTCACGGCCTACGACTACACCATGGCCGGGCTGCTCGACGCCACCGGTGTCGAAGGCATTTTGGTCGGCGACAGCATGTCGATGGTCGTCCAGGGTCATCCAAACACGCTGCCCGTGACGCTGGATGAGATGATCTACCACGCTGAGATGGTCGGCCGGGCCGTACACCACGCCCTAGTCGTCGTGGACATGCCCTTTCCAAGTTTCCACCTCGGCATCTACAAAGCCGTCGAAAACGCGGGCCGGATTCTCAAGGAAACGCGCTGCCAGGCGGTCAAGCTCGAAGGGGGCACGGCGCAGGCCGAAGTTATCGCGGCATTGGTCTCGGCCGGGATTCCGGTGATGGCCCATTGCGGGCTGCGGCCGCAAAGCGTCCACCAGTTGGGCGGCTATAAGGTCCAGCGCGACGAAGTGCAGTTGCTGGCCGATGCGGCCGCCGCGGAAGAAGCCGGTGCGTTTGCCGTCGTGCTCGAATGTATTCCCGCGCCGCTGGCCGCCAAGATCACGGCCAAGCTCAAAATACCAACCATCGGCATCGGCGCGGGCACGGGCTGCGACGGCCAGGTGCTAGTGACCAACGACTTACTGGGACTGACTAGCGGATACGTGCCCCGATTCGTCAAAGCTTATGCCGATTTGCAAACCGTGATCACCGACGCGGTCACGCGGTTTCGCGACGATGTGAGAGTCGGCAAGTTTCCGACTCCCGAACAAGTCTTCAAATAGAAAACGCTCGGGCAACGCCCTGCTTGTTGCGGACAGACTTCACTATGCCCAATCGTCTCGCCTCCGAGAGCAGCCCCTACCTGCTGCAGCACGCCAATAATCCGGTCGACTGGCAGCCCTGGGGCCCGGAAGCGATCTCGCAAGCCAAGGCGCAGGACAAGCCGATTTTCCTTTCGATCGGATATTCGGCCTGTCATTGGTGCCACGTGATGGAACACGAGAGCTTCGAAAACGCGGACATTGCCCGGCTGCTCAACGAGCAATTCGTGCCGATCAAGGTCGACCGCGAGGAGCGGCCCGATCTGGATCAGATTTACATGAACGCCGTGCAGTTGATGACCGGCCGCGGCGGCTGGCCGATGTCGGTCTTCTTGACGACCGAGCTGAAGCCATTTTATGGCGGCACCTATTGGCCGCCGGAACCCCGCGGAGGCATGCCCGGCTTTGGTCAGGTGCTCGCGGCCGTGGCCGATGCTTGGAAAATGCGGCGTGGGCAAGCGCTCGAGCAAGCCGATTCGCTGACTGAGCAATTGTCGCAGCTAGCCGCGTCTCAGGCAGAACCAGGCGAGATTGATCCGGAGCTATTGGCGTTCGCCGCCAGTGCGCTGCTGCGCTCGTTTGACGCGACGCACGGTGGTTTCGGCGCGGCGCCCAAATTTCCGCACCCGATGGATCTGCGGCTGATGTTGCACGAGTGGCACCGCACTCGGCGCGAAGATTTGCTGCACGCGGTGACGTTTACGCTCGACAAAATGGCGGCGGGCGGAATCTACGATCAACTTGGCGACGGATTCCATCGCTACTCGGTCGACGAACGCTGGCTGGTGCCGCACTTCGAAAAAATGTTGTACGACAACGCCCAGCTCGTGCCATGCTATGTCGACGCGTATCTGGCCACCGGTAATACTGATTATGCGCGGATCGCACGCGAGACGTGCGACTATGTGTTGCGCGAAATGACCGACGCTCAAGGCGGGTTTTACAGCACGCAAGATGCCGATAGCGAAGGCGAAGAAGGCAAGTTTTTCGTGTGGACGCCGGAGCAAATCGAAGAAGTGTTGGGCCCTGCCGCGGCCACAACGTTCTGTTATGCGTACGACGTCACGCCAGAAGGAAACTTCGAGCACGGCCATTCGATTCTGAATCGTCCCAAGACATTAGCCCAGTGCGCGCAGATTCTCGGGCGAACCGTGGATGAACTCAACAAAGAGTTACAGACCGGCCGGGCCAAGCTGCTTGCCGCGCGCGAAAAGCGAATTCACCCGGGCTTGGACGACAAAGTGCTGGTGAGTTGGAATGGCCTGATGATCGACGCGCTCTCCGGCGCTGCCACCGCGCTTGATGAGCCCCGCTATTTGTTAGCGGCCCAGCGTGCCGCCGAGTTCGTGCTCGGCTCGATGCGACGCGGCGATGGCCGGCTGCTGCACTCGTGGCGACAGGGTCAAGCCAAGCTGGATGCGTATTTGGACGATTACGCTTGCCTGGCCAATGCGTTGGTGGCTCTTTACGAGGCCGATTTCAACGAACGTTGGATCGACGAAGCCCTTTCGCTAGCCGAGCTGGTGCTTCAGTTGTTCGCTGACCCGCAGCAAGGTGGATTTTTCTTTACGGCCTCGGACCACGAGACGCTGATCGCGCGGCAAAAAGATTTGTACGACAACGCCACGCCCAGCGGCAACTCGATGGCAGCGCTGGCGCTCTTGAGACTGGCAAAGTTGACGGGCCGAAACGACTTGTTGGCAGCCGCCGAATCGACGTTGTGCGCCGCGGCCCCGCTCATGCGGCAATCGCCCCGTGCCATGGGTCAAATGCTGTTGGCGCTCGATCTGTTCGTAGGCCCCACGCCCGAGATCGTGATTCTCGGCAATGCTCAACAGGGTGAAACCGCCGCCGCGCTGGCGGCGCTACGCCACCGATTCGTGCCCAACAAACTGCTAGCCTGCCGCCAAGCAGGCGATAGCGACAGCCGCTCCAAATCGCTCGATCCCTTGTTTGCCGGCAAAAAGTTGGATGGGCCAGAACCAGTCGTGTTCATCTGCGAGCGATTCGCCTGCCAGGCGCCGCTCTTCGGTCGGCAAGCTGCCATTGACGCCTGGCTACGGCTATAAAGGGCCCTTGATGACACAGCCAAGGGGGCGATCGCTTCTTCGGGATAGAAAAAGCCTCGCCAGACCAGAGGACGGGCGGGGCGAGTGGGGTTGCAATCTACACGGCCGCAGAGCGTCGAGCCCGG
>JAYVCO010000033.1:0-6525 GCA_043749935.1 Planctomycetia bacterium | reverse complement strand
GATGTCGACGATCCGCTTGTCGGCATACAAAAACTGCGGCTGCCCGCCGGGCCGGTCCTTGGCCTCGATCACCAACGTGGTCAGCGCCCGATGGGCCGTGGTCAGGCTGGCGGCCAGCCCGGCCGGACCGGCACCGATGATAACCACATCCCAGTATGGCAGATGCTCGAAGTCGAGGTCCGTTCCGAGCTGCGTCACCTTGAAGTCGGCCATCGCCCCTCCCTCGCGTTGCTGCCCCTTGCGTTCCCGTCCCTTGCCTAACCAGTTTCAAGTCACATCGCACTACTCCGCCGAAATGCAATATAAGTTCTCGTTGCCGCGCAGGAAAATCTGGCTGCCCACGATCGCGGCCGAGCCGTCGAAGTGGTCGTCGAGCTTGTTCGTGGCCAGAATCTCCAACTCGCCGCCGCGCTTGATCACCACCGTCGTGTCTTCGCGGCCGGTGAAGTAAATCCGATCTGCGGCGCCTACGGGCGAGGCGTAGATATTGTCGATCCCCTCCAGCCGCTTGCGATCGATCAGCACTTCGCCGGTCGTGGCGTTCAGGCACGACACGACTCCCTTGTTCACTGCCAGAAAGTACAGCAAGTCGCCGTACAGGATCGGCGAGGGAACATAAGACGTGCCCGGCTGTTTGCGTTTCCAGGCGACCTTGTCGTCCGACTTGGTAATGTCGCCTGTCGAGTCGAGCGGAATCGCGTAGAGCGCGTTGCCCATGTAGCCGGTCATGGCGAACACCAGCTTGCCGTCGGTGACCGGCGAGGGAATGGCGCTGGGCGCCTGGCCTCCACATTCCCACAGGATGTCGCCGTTTTTCATGTCGTAACCGCGCACCCGTTTCACGCCGTGGACGACCAATTGCGTGCGATCTTTTTGCTCGACGACCAGCGGCGTGGCCCAGGTCGTGGTCTCATCGCGATCGACTTTCCACTTGGTCTCGCCGGTGGCGGCGTCGAGGCAGATCAGGAACGAGCCTTTCTGGTGGTCCCAGTTCACGAACACCGAATCGCCATGGACGACGGGCGACGTGCCCTCGCCGAACGTGAAAATCACGTTCATCTTGCCCAGGTCGCGGCTCCATTTCAGATGGCCCTGCAAGTCATAGCAGTAGACGCCGCGCGAGCCGAACGAGACATAAAGCCGCTTGCCATCGGTGGTGGCCGAGGCCGCGGCAAAGCTGCCATCGGGATGATGCCCCTCGTGCGGCACTTCCTCCTTGGCCAAGTGTTGCCATTGCACCAGGCCCGTCCGCCGATCGATGCACAACACGACGAACTGATAAATGTGCGTAGGTTTCTGGACGCGAGGAGGGCCTCCCTTTGCCGCGGGCTTGTCCGGCGCCTCCTTCTTCGCGTCAGGTCCTGGCTTCTTCTCTTCGAGCACCGGCTTCTCGCCAGCAACCGGCTCCGCCGTGCGATCGGTCTCGATAGCCGTAGTCAAAAAAATCTGGTCCCCCCAAACAATCGGCGTGCCCGTGCCCCGCCCCGGGATCTTGGCTTTCCATTTGATGTTCGTATTCTCATCCCACTGCAAAGGCGGATTGCCCAAAGGAGCGACCCCATTGGCCAAAGGTCCCCGCCACTGCGCCCAGTTGTGAAGTTGATCGGCAGGCAATTCGCCATCGGCGGCACAAGCCACGGCAGATAGCCAAAGAATGCACGAGGTCAAGGCAATTGTTTTCATGGAATCGAAGTCCTTCAAAGTGCAAGGGTAGTCGCGGAGTTATTTATTGAACTGTTCGACAATTAAGTTACCATGACGGGAGGGTCCTTGCACGCCCGGCACTAGACACCGGCCAGATTAGGGCGATCGGCGGGCTAGCGCAAAACGAATACATTTTGACGCATAGAGGCAAAGAAAAGGAATACTTGCCTGTTGGCCGACAGAATGAGGTTGAAATGGAAAAAAAGATGGTTGTCTACAACGGCGTTAAAATGGTCGAAGGGTGGCCGGAACGAATCGAGGCTGCTCAAGGCCAAACTAAATCCTAGTTAATCCACCGCCTCTGGCGGTGAGAATTGCACAGGCTCTGCCGTTTCCTGCGAGGATGTGAAAAGATCCTCCCCTGAGGAAGGCCCCGAGGGGCGGGGAGGATCCAAATGAAAGATTGGCGTAGGCAGTCCCATGTGAGGTGGGACTGCAAGTACCACGTGGTGATTCTGCCAAAGTACCGACAGAGGAAGTTTTTTGGAAGTGCTCGCCGAGAAATTGGAGGAATTCTTCGGCAGCTTTGTCGGCAAAAGGGGATCGAACTTTTGGAAGGCAACGCCTTGCCGGATCACATCCACTTGCTGCTGAGCGTCCCGCCCAAGTACAGCATCGCGATGACTGTGGGGTATCTGAAGGGCAAGAGTGCGGTGCGAATTCATCGGGAACTGTTGAGGACGAAGGGAACTTTGTTTGGTCGAGCGTTTTGGTCACGCGGATATTGCGTGAGCACCGTGGGCTTGGATGAGGCGATGATAAGCCGATACATCCAAGACCAGGAGAAAGACGAGCGTGACCAAGAACGCGGTTTGTTCGACAAAGACTAAACACCACAACATGGCCCCTTTTTGGGGCCTTCCTCATACCACCGGCTATGCCGGTGGTTGCTGATTACTTGATCGGACGAAAACGTTTTGATCGTATTCCATACGGAGCGGAAGAAGACGACTGGGGAGCCGACGAGCGCCCGTGTCACGATTGCGGAATTCTAAAGGGTCAGTTTCACGTTCCAGGGTGCGATGTAGAACGATGTCCGCGATGCGGAGGACAAGCGATTTCTTGTGATTGCTGAGGTCGGAGAGCCAGCGATCGTCGGCGTGATTTTCGAAATGAATGACGCGCGGCGGTCACGTGGCTTTTGCTTGTTCTGTCGCGTGGTCTCTTGATGAATCGGTCGCTGGCCGAGTGGCTACGAGCAGTCGCGCCAGCGTTTCGGCCAGTTGATCGAGCGCGCCGAGATCGGGTAACGTGACCGTCAGGCGCGGTTTGCCGGCCGGATCTTCGTCGACGCAGGCTCCGATTCCGTTTCGCAAGCTAGTGACTAGTTCCGTGGGCGGCGCGGCGGTCGGCGTTTGCTCGACTAACTCACTCAAAAGCTTGAATGCGGCACCCAACAGCTCTCCGCCCGCTGCGGCCACGCGATCTCGCTGCGACTCGGCGAGCCGTCCGGCCGTCTCCGTCTCCTGGCGACGAACCGATTGGTCGATGGGCGCTTCGCATCGAGCGCCGAGCAAGACTTCCAAACGGCCTTTCAACTCCTGCATGCCGCTGGCCACGTCGACCGCATCGACGTCCGACTCGACGTCCAGCGCCGCCAGCGCCAGATCCCTCTTGGCCGCAATCGTCACCAACAAACTCTCTTCGATCGTGCCCTCGGTCACCAGCACGAACACCTGGACGCTTTGGCGCTGGCCCATGCGATGGGCGCGCGCGATCCGCTGCTCGAGTACTGCCGGGTTCCACGGCAAGTCGACGTTGATCACCGTGTTGGCGGCTTGCAAATTCAAACCGGTTGAGCCCGCATTCGTGGTCAGGAACAGCCGGCACTTGGCGTCGGTTTGAAATCGATGTACCAACTCCTGCCGCTTTTTCTGCGGGACGCTGCCGTCCAGACGAACAAAGTCGAGTTTTCTCTTGCGCAGCAACGGCTCGATCAAATCGAGCATCGTGGTCCACTCGGAAAAGAGGACGACCTTGCGCTCGTCTTCGTCGAACAACGACTCGAAAAGCTCGTCGAGCCGTTCGAGCTTGGTCGAATAGCCGGGCTTCTGTTTATCGACCAGGAACGTGCCGTCGGCCGTCATCCGACAGACGAGCAGTTCCTTTTGCAATCGCAGCAAGTCCATCTCGCTGATGAACTTCTTGCGAACGATGCTGGCCACGATTTGCATATGGGACCGGTGCATCGCGAGTTGTTCGTCGCTCGGTGAAATCCGCACGAACTCGACGGTCCGCTCGGGCAATTCGAGTTGGACGCTCTCGCGAGTCCGTCGCAGCAGAATAGGCTTGAGTGCGTCGCGTAGCTCGGCGAGGTTCTTATAGCCGAGCACCTTCCCTTTTGCGTCGACGACGCGATGCCGGTTGAAGAATCGAAAACCCGGCCCGAGGCGCCGGTCGTCAATGAATTGGACGATCGAATACAGATCGTCGAGGCGGTTCTCCAGCGGCGTTCCGGAAAGCGCCAGCGCAAACCGCGAACGCAAGCACTTGACCACTCGGCTGGTCTTCGATTCCCAATTCTTGATCCGTTGGCCTTCGTCGAGGATGATCAAGTCCCAGGGATTGCGTTCGATCGCCAGGATGTCGCGCAACACTTGCTCGTAGTTGCACACGGTAAAAAAACAGTCATTTCCGTAGAGTTCCTGTCGCCCGGCGGCGGCGCCTTGGACGAGTTGCACGTCGCGATCGCAAAATCGGTTGATTTCGCCGCGCCATTGCGACTTCACAGACGCCGGGCAAACGATCAACACTTTGCGGATCTCAGCCTCGCGGGCCAACAGTTCCGCCGTGCCGATACCCTGCATGGTTTTTCCAAGTCCCATGTCATCCGCCAGAATTGCCCGGCCGGCGCCGACCGCGAAGGCGATGCCTTCCAACTGGTACGGCAACAGCGGCAGCTTGAGCAGCGTGGTTCGCAGCGGATGCGCGGCCGGATCCTGGCGGATGTCGCCCGCGATGGCGCGCAGTCGTTGCTGCGACGTCCTATGTTGAATGAACTCCTCGGCATCGGGATAGATCGTCACGTCCTGTCCAAGTCTTTGCAAGCGGGTTATTCGCTTGAGCAGGTCGTGCAGATCCTCGATCGGGCGATCGCGTAGCGGAGCGACGATCTTGGCTACTTCCTCGTCGATTGCGTCGGGCGCCAGCAGCCGTAACGAAACCTCACCGGTATAGCGCAAGTGAAGTGCCAGGCTTTGCGGACGGAACGGCCGGCTGAGTTGTCGCGCCGTAAAACGGCGTTTCGCTTTGGCCAGCACGTAGAGTACGTGTTTGCAGGTGCCCAGCGTGTTGGTACGAAAGTCGGGGCAGGAACAGTACGAATCGCCGGCCTCGATCCCGCGCAGTGCCACTCGATACGTCTTGCCGCTGAGCCGATTGGTCACCAGATAGTCGGTCCATGGCCGCGTCGCGTCACTCGTCTTTACGGACATCTTTTCGGTACGTGCCCGCTCGGCGCGTTCTGCCAGTGCTCGTTGCGTCAACTCATCTTCGGCCAGGCTTTCGATGGGTTCGCGCGGTTTCGGAGGCGCAGCCAGCCCCAACGCCAGCTTTTCCTCCAGAATCAGCGAGAAAGCCGCGCCCACGTGCTCGCACGTTCGCCGGCAATGATTGCAGCGAAAATGAAGCCGGTCTCGAGCCTCGGCCATCAACGTGATCGTGACCACCAGGGGCGCGCCATCGACCGACTCGTTGGGGAATCGCAGCCGAAATAGGTCGGATCCCAAAAAGACGTCTTCGCGGATCTTGAATTCCCAGGCGTTCGCGTGCCGCTGGATCAACTGCCGGCCGTCAGGCCCGAGCAGCTTGCAAGCCTCGGAAAACGTCAACCGGGAAAGCCGGTCCTTTAGTGACAATCGTCCGCTGGGCAGAACCTTCGCCGTCGAGGTCGTCATGACGTCGCACTCCTTTGCTGAACAAGAGGAATCAAGTCGCATGGACGAAAACTTGATTTCAACCAATGTACCGCAACGAATCCGCCAGTAAAGACACTAGAGATGGTTTATCCTCGGCTCGACGGGCTTGATCATTCACGCGGTGTTGAGCGGGTACCGCCGGTCGTTGAGGCCGTCGCACTAACTTGTTAGCCGTCCGCAGGACATATGCACGGTCAGTCGCCTGCTAGCTAATCCTTATCGCCCGGTTTCTTTGTCTCTTCGGCTTTGATCTTTCCATCCGGCGCGATTTGGACTTCGATCGTTTGCTTGTCGGCCGTGACCAGTTGGGCTTCGTAGAAGTCGAGCGTTGGTTTGCCGTTCTTCATTGCGTCGACCTGTTCGACGATCTTGTAGGTGGCTTTCGGATATTTGGCTTCCAGCGTTTGCTTCACCGCGGCCGGCAGCTCTTTCTGGGCGATTTCTCGTTCGACCAGTTGAATCTTGCCGTCGGGGCCGACGGTCACGTCGATGTTGCGGCCGTTCTGCTTCAGCGTGACTTCGAAGACCGTCTTGCCCTCGTCTGTTTCCTTCGCGGCGCCCGAGATCGTGGCAGCGGGGAACATGGCTTTGACGGCTTCCACGCCGGCCTTTGGCACGTCGCCCAGTTCGACTTTCGATTCGTCAGCCCGGGCCGCGATCGCAAACAGCGTCAGGCCTAGAAAGGCGAAACCAGAGATATAAGCACGCATGTGAACCTCCTGCGGTGAAAGGAAGGCTGGACTCGGTTTTTCGTCGTGCCGGACAGTATACTCGATCCGGGACGCAAGCCAGCCAATGCCGTGACCGCGCCATGCTCATACCTTGGAACACCGACGCCCCGCTCTACCACTTTCCGATCGCGACGATCGGCCTGATCGTGGTCAACGTGGCGGTCTTTGCAGCG
>JAYVCO010000032.1:0-3690 GCA_043749935.1 Planctomycetia bacterium | reverse complement strand
CTTCCGAGCATTTGCACAAAGAGACGCAGCAGACGCAGATCGCAATCGCGTTCCCGAGCGTGCCGATGTCGCACCCGGCGTACTTCGCCGCACGCGGTGCAGTCGGCGTATTGTCGTCGTCCGGCATGAGTTCGCGGTTGTTCACCGAGGTTCGCGAAAAGCGCGGGCTATGCTATAGCGTATATGCCACGAACCACACGCTGCGCGACCGGGGATCGGTCTTGTGCTATGCCGGCACGAGCGAGGAGCGGGCCCAAGAAACTTTGGATGTCACCTTGGCGGAACTGGTGCGCTTGGCCGAGGGAATTCGCGCCGACGAACTGTCGCGTCTGAAAGCCAGAATCAAAAGCAGCCTGATCATGCAGCAAGAATCGAGCTCGTCGCGCAGCGGATCGATCGCTCGCGATTGGTATCACTTGGGCCGCGTGAGGACGTTGGACGAAGTGGGCGCGATTATCGATGCTCTTTCCTGCGAAAGCATCAACGCCTTTCTGGCCGATAATCCCCCCCGCGATTTCACGGTAGTCACGCTCGGTCCCAATCCGTTGGAGGTACCCGTTGGAATTTCGTAAACATCAACTCGCCAACGGCCTGCAAGTGATCGCGGAGGTCAACGCCGAGGCGCATTCGACCGCCGTGGGCTTTTTCGTGCAAACCGGAGCGCGCGACGAGGCCGACGATATCGCCGGCGTCAGCCATTTTCTCGAACACATGATGTTCAAGGGCACGCCCTCGCGTTCGGCCGAAGACGTCAATCGCGAATTCGACGAAATGGGTGCCCACTACAACGCCTTCACCAGCGAGGAGCATACGGTTTATTACGCGGCCGTTCTGCCGGAGTACCAGACCACTGCGGTTGCGCTGCTGGGCGACATCATTCGCCCTTCGCTCCGCGAAGAAGACTTCACCACCGAAAAGCAGGTGATCATCGAAGAGATCCGGATGTATGAGGATCAGCCGCCGTTTGGAGCCGACGACAAGTGCAAAGCGGCCCATTTCGGCCCGCATCCGCTCGGCCGCAGCGTGCTGGGTACGATTCAAAGTGTTTCCGACCTGAAGGTCGAAGCCATGCGCGCCTATTTCGAGCGGCGCTACAGTCCGGGCAACATCACGCTAGTCGGCGCGGGACGCATCGATTTCGACGAGCTCATCGCCACTGCCGACCGCATCTGTGGAACTTGGCAGCCGATGGAAGCGCCGCGTGAAACACCCCGTGCCGCGCCGCATCGGGGATTTCAATTCCAGCAAAAGGACACGGCCACTTTGGAGTACGTGCTGCAACTGGCCAACGGCCCGGGCGCCACCGACGACGACCGCTTTGCCGCCAAGATTTTGGCCACCGTGCTCGGCGACGACTCGGGCAGCCGGTTGTATTGGGCGCTGGTCGACAGCGGGCTGGCGGAACAAGCCAGCTTGAGCCACCATGATTATCAGGGCACCGGTCTGTTCATGACCTACATGAGTTGCGAGCCCGAACACGCCCAGGCCAATCTCGAAAGGATTGCCGAAGTCTTTGCCCAGGCGGAGGCCGATGGCATTACAGCCGCCGAGCTGGCCCAGGCCAAAAGCAAAATCAACTCGCGCGTCGTGTTGGGCAGCGAACGCCCGCGCGGCCGATTGTTCAATGTCGGCGGCAATTGGATGCAAAGGCGTGAGTATCGCACGGTGCAGCAAGACCTCGAGTCCGTCGACGCGGTCACGCAGGAAGCTCTGGCCGATGTGTTGGCCCGCTACCCGCTTTCGATCAATACCGCTCTGGCCGTCGGCCCCTGTTCTCAACTGACCGACCCAGCATAGGGTCGTTCCAAACGGGCGGTACCCCGACCGCGATTCGCCGATTTTCCACTTGCGAACTCTCGTCGGCCCCGCCCGACAGCCGCCCAAGTCGGATTGAGAGACTTGGGAAAATCTCCTACAATCCTCGCACAAACAGACCTATTCTCGGAGAAGACTTGAATGGAACGCACGCTGATCTTGCTCAAGCCCGATTGTGTTCAACGCCGGATCGCCGGCCGGGTGCTGAGCCGCTTCGAAGACAAGGGCCTCAACATCGTTGCGCTAAAGATGATGCAAATCACGCCGGCGCTGGCCAAGCAGCATTATGCAGAGCACGTCGCGAAGGGTTGGTACCCGACGCTCGAGAAATTCATCACCGGTGGGCCCGTCGTGGCCGGCGTGATCGAGGGACTCGAATGCATTCGCGTCATACGGGAGATGCTCGGCGCTACCAGCGGATTGAAGGCCGCTGCCGGCACCATCCGCGGCGATTTCAGTTCGAGCCGACAGATGAACCTGGTCCACGCCTCCGACGGGCCCGAAGCCGCCGCTCGCGAGATCGCGTTGTACTTCAAGGCCAACGAAATCTGCGCGTACGAACCGACCATTACGCCCTGGCTGCGCGCCGACGACGAAAGCTAAAACGGCGAAAGTTAAAACTGCATGCCGGAGCGACCTTGTGCAGTCGACCGTTCAAGCCGGCGCGAGCCTTTTAGCCGTCGTATCGGTATGAAGTTCGTCGATCATTTCGTGGGTCGCGGCCGCAACGGCTTCTTGCCAGCGCGCTGCGCCGAACCTGGCAAATTCGCGCCGCGAGTGGGCGAAGATGATGGCGCGCGAACTATTGACGATCGCACCTAGCCCCTGCTCATCGAACGCTCCGGCAACATCGCGGGCACTCGCGCCTTGGCTGCCATAACCGGGCACCAAAAACCAGGTGTGCGGCATGATCGCGCGCAATTCGCCGGCCTGCTCAGGATAGGTCGCGCCCACGACCGCGCCGACAATGCCGTATCCGGATTGACCGGCTGTTTGTTCTGCCAACTGCTCGACGTGTTCGGCGACATGGCGATAGATCGGCCGGCCGTCGGCAACCAGGTCTTGAAGTGTTCCGCTACCGGGATTGGAAGTTTTCACCAGCACGAACACGCCGGCTCCGCGCTCCGTGGCCGTCTCGACAAACGGCGTCAGGCTGTCGTCGCCCAAATAGGGGCTGACCGTCAACGCGTCTGCGCCCCAAGCACTGCCGCCGTGTCCCAAGTAGCCCTGCGCGTATGCCATGGCAGTCGGACCGATGTCGTTCCGCTTGCCGTCGAGAATCACGAGCAGGTCTTTTCGCCGCGCATAGTCAATGACCTCGGCCAGCGCCGTCATGCCGGCGGGCCCCAGTTGCTCAAAAAACGCGGCTTGTGGTTTGACGACGGCCACCAGGTCGGCCACCACATCGATCACGCCCCGGCAAAATGTCAGGCAGGCGGCCGCTTGCTGTTCCCAAGTGGCCGTGCCGCCGCAGCGCAAGCCCTGTGGAAGTTGTTCGTAGCGGGGATCCAAGCCGACCAACACTGGGTTTCCGCGCCGCTGCACGGCGGCAGCCAGCCGATCGGTGAAATGGCTCACGCTGGAAGCTTTTTCTTGATGGGCATCCAAACTTGCCATAGGGTTTTCTCCGCCAGCCCTCGATCGCCGCCGGCCATTTCCGTCAATACAGCCCAAATCGCCACGCAACCATATCTTATCGTGAAGACTCGCCGTTGGCATAGCCGTTGAAAACAATGGCCCAATGTGCGATATTGTCCGCACGCGATAGTGAACAACTGTCGAGAATAAGAAGCTATCCGGGGCGTGGCGCAGCTTGGCTAGCGCGTCTGACTGGGGGTCAGAAGGTCGCAGGTTCAAATCCTGTCGCCCCGATTT
>JAYVCO010000031.1:0-9650 GCA_043749935.1 Planctomycetia bacterium | reverse complement strand
GGTTCTGGGTGTCGTCACGCTCCTGGCCGTCAGCCTGTTGACCAATAGCGCGGATGAGAAGCTTCCCTACAGCGACTTGCTGCAATTGATCAAAATTGCCGACAACACGGACGGCAAGAACTATATCGAAGTCCCCAAGACCGTCGGAGGAAAAGAGCAGCTCTTTCGATTTTCGAGCCCGACCGAGATCAAAATCGGAAGTTACGAGGTCACCGGAAAGATCATGAGCGAAGCGCCCGGTGAAAAACCAACTGCCGTTAATTTTCTGACCAACTTGAGACCGATGGACAATCGGCTCGCACTGCTGTTGGAGGAGAAGGGCGGAATTCACTTCGACAATTCCGACGGCCCGAGCGCCTGGCGCTCGTACGTTCCGATGCTTGTGCTGACTGGTTTCTGCGTGGTGTTCATTTTCTTCATGATGCGTCGGCTGGGCGGAGCCGGCTCGCCGATGGCCTTTGGCCGCAGCCGAGGAAAAATGTATGCGCAAGAAGACCTGGGGGTCACGTTCGACGACGTGGCAGGCATCGACGAAGCGGTCGAAGAGCTTCGCGAAGTCGTCGAATTCTTGCGCACGCCTGAAAAATATCAGATTCTCGGCGGCCGCATTCCCAAGGGATTGTTGCTGGTCGGACCGCCGGGCACCGGCAAGACCTTGTTGGCCAAGGCCATTGCGGGCGAGGCGGGCGTGCCGTTTTTCAGCTTGTCCGGCTCCGACTTCGTCGAGATGTTCGTGGGGGTGGGCGCTGCCCGCGTGCGCGACATGTTCCAACAGGCCGAGGCCAAGGCGCCGTGCATCATATTCATCGACGAGCTGGACGCGCTCGGCAAGACCCGCGGCTCGAGCATTGTCGGCGGCCACGACGAGCGCGAGCAAACGCTCAATGCCTTGTTGGTCGAAATGGACGGCTTCGACTCGAACAGCGGCGTGATCGTTTTGGCCGCTTCGAACCGACCCGAAACACTCGACCCGGCGCTATTGCGTCCCGGGCGCTTCGACCGCCACGTGCTGGTCGACCGGCCCGATGTGCGCGGTCGCGAGGCGATTCTGAAGGTCCACGTACAGAACGTCAAGCTCGACGAGAAGGTCAATCTCCGGGAAGTCGCGGGGATCACGTCGGGCTTCGTCGGGGCCGATCTGGCGAATCTTGTCAACGAAGCTGCGCTGCTGGCCGCGCGTAAAGGCAAATCATCGGTCGGAATGACCGAATTCAACGAAGGCGCCGAACGCGTCACGGTCGGGTTGGAAAAGAAACAGCGAATCATCCACGAGGATGAAAAGCTGCGTATTGCCTATCACGAATCGGGGCACGCCCTGGTCGGGTACAGCCTGCCGAATACGGATCCGGTACACAAAGTCTCGATCATCCCCCGTGGCCTTTCAGCGCTAGGCTACACTCTGCACCGCCCCGAGGGCGACCGTTACCTAATGACACAAGGCGAGTTGGAAAGTCGTATCCAAGTGTTGTTGGCCGGCACGTGCGCCGAAGAGATGGTGTTCGAAGACGTCTCGACCGGCGCGCAAAACGACCTGGAACGTGCTAGCGCCATCGCACGAAGCATGATCATGGATTACGGCATGAGCCGTCTGGGTCGCGTGAACTATCGTGAAAGTTCGCGCAGCCCGTTTCTGGCCAGCGGCGGTGACTTGCAGCGCGAGCACAGCCATAGCGAGCAGACAGCGCGCGAAATCGATCAGGAAGTGAAGCGAATCATCGATGAATCGTTGGAGAAAGTGCGGCACATCCTGGAAACTCGGATGGCCTCGCTCGAAGCCTTGAGCGCTCGGTTGATCGAAAAGGAAGTCATCGACTCCGACGAGCTGAAATCGATCATCGAAGCCAATTCGCCCAGTCCGCAGATCGTGCCCGGCACGCAAACCGCACGCAAACGCATGCCAACCGCGGAGCCGGTCGAACGAATCGACGGCGAGCAGCAGGCCGAGAGCGTGTGAGGAAACCGTCAGGTCGCGTGAGGCCTACGCCGATGGCTCGGCCGCGTCGGCGGGGCCGTTTTCCCAGTTGTAGATGCGGCGCATGGCGGCATCTACGGTGCTGGTCAGGGTCTGGCGGCTGATCGGTTTGGCGAGCACGGAATAGGCCTCGGCCAATTGGGCCTGCTTGATCAGGCTGTCGTCCAAGCCGGCCGAAAGCAAGATGCACGGCAAGCGCGACTTGAAGCGTTTGACCTGTCGCAAGGTTTCCAAGCCAGTAAGTTTGGGCATGTGCATGTCGAGCAGCAGCAGGTGCACTTCCTGATTGCGCACGATATCGAGCGCCTCTTCGCCATCGCCGGCCAGCAACGTGCGAAAACCGCGCGTTTCGAACACGAACCGCAAGGTCTCACGGAAATCGTGATCGTCGTCGGTGATCAACAAAGAAGGCAACTGCAAACGCATGATCGAGCTTCCCAAGGGCTTCCGACCGACTTTACAAAACCTGCCAAATCGGGGCCTGCTAACCCTTTGATGCAATTGGAATACCGTTCGAGGGCATACACCCGCCGAGCGCTCGGACCGCCGCATTTAACACATTGATAACGCTAGCCTTATATATTAATCGGCCCGGTAGCCATAGATAAGATAGGTTGCCCTGGAAATTGGCATTGGACCCAAAAGGAGCTGCCAATTAGGCAGACGGGGCCCTCGACTCCGTAACACGCCGAACCCCCTATTGACCATTCCGTTTGAAGTGACGCGCGCGTCATAGCCTCTTCGGACGCACACGGACTTCGAGAAAATCGACGATTACAAGTCACCGCAACCTCACTTGAAATTGTCCGATGTTTTCGGTTCGTTCACACGATGAAATGGTAGCGCCGAGGGATTGCGTGCGTCCCCCAAATGCGGCTTGTCAGCCGTGCTGGTCTCCTTATACTACTAGTGCTTTAAGCTGTTTCACACTCATACCTTGCTCGCACGCGGGGCAAGTATCTTAGGGAATTCCTGTGGAAACTTCGTCCGCTCCGGCCGCTCCCTTCGTCGCCCAAGAACCCTCGTTTCTCGTCCGGCACCAGTTTGTCATCTACCGGCTTTTCTCCTTGAGTGGATTGTTCCCGGTTGGGGCGTATCTCGTCGTTCACCTGCTGACCAACGCTTCGATCGTCAACGGGCCCATGACGTTCCAGGAGCAAGTCGATCGCATCCATTCGCTGGGTGTCGTGCTGCCCTTGGTCGAATGGACCTTCATTTTCATTCCGCTGATGTTTCACGCCGCGGTGGGCTGGCTGCTCATCAGCGGGGCGTTGCCGAACACCAACCACTACCCGTATGCCAGCAACATTCGCTACACCCTGCAGCGGGGCACGGGCATCATCGCCTTCATTTTCATCGTGCTCCACGTGATCCAACTGCACTCCTTGGCGGGGGCTCCGTTCAAGGAAATCGGCGGCGCCAGCTTCGATCCCGAGCATGCCGCCAGCTCGACGGCCGCGGCGCTTCAGCCGCTCTGGATTCAGATTTTCTACGCCATCGGCATGTTGTCGATCGTCTATCACTTCGCCAACGGTTTGTGGACCCAAGGCATCACCTGGGGCTTGTGGACCAGCGCCAAAGCTCAAAAGCGCGCCAGTTGGGTCAGTGTGATCGTCGGCGTGACCCTGGCGATTGTCGGCTTGAGCGCGCTGGGAGGTATGACCCGCGTTGACATCGAAAAGGCACGGCGCGTCGAAGATGCGATGGCGTCGCAACGCGACGAACTGAAGAAACTGCAAACCGAAGCCGTGGGCCAGCCGGCTGAGAGCGGAGCTGACGAGTCGAGTCAACTGACCAAGTAATCGCACCCCAATTCAAAGCCACTTAGCTTTCAGTAGCACGAATCGAGTTTTTTCATGGCAATGCAGAAAGTGATGATCGTGGGTGGCGGGCTGGCCGGTCTGTCGGCCGCCATGAAGCTGGCCGAATTGGGCGTGCAGGTCGAGTTGATGAGCCTGACGCCGGTCAAGCGATCTCACAGCGTCTGTGCCCAAGGTGGAATCAACAGCGTCAACGATGTCACGCGCCAACAGGGCGACAGCGAGTATTTGCACTTCGACGATACCGTCTATGGCGGCGATTTTCTGCAACATCAGCCGCCAGTCAAGGAAATGACCGACTGGGCGCCGAAGATCATCGATCTGATGGATCGGCTCGGCGTGCCTTTCAATCGCACGCCCGAAGGCTTCCGAGACCAACGCCGCTTTGGCGGCACGCTGTTCAAACGCACCGCCTTTGCCGGCGCGACGACCGGCCAGCAATTGCTGTACGCGCTCGACGACCAGGTGCGGCGTTGGAGCGTCGAAGGCAAGGTCAAGATCTACGAGACCTGGGACTATCTTGGTCCCGTGCTCGATGGCAACGGCGTCTGTCGCGGCGTCATCGGGCAGGATCTGGTCACGATGGAAATTCGCGCGTTTCCGGCCGATGCGGTGGTGATCGCCTCGGGCGGTTGCGGGCTGATCTATGGTCGTTCGACGATGTCGATGGTTTGCACCGGCGCGGCCGCCAGCCGCACGTTTCAAGCCGGCGCCAAATACGGCAACGCCGAGTTCATCCAGGTCCATCCCACTGCCATTCCCGGCGCCGACAAATTGCGGCTCATGAGCGAAAGCGCTCGCGGCGAAGGGGGCCGCGTTTGGGTCCCGCGCAAACCGCAAGAGCCGCGACCGGCCAAGGATGTTCCGGAAAGCGAGCGTTACTATTTCCTCGAAGAGCGCTATCCCAAGTACGGCAACCTGGTGCCGCGCGATATCGCTACGCGCGAGATTTTCAACGTCTGCACCTTCGAGGGCTTGAGTGTCGAAAAAGACCGGTTGGCGGTCTATCTCGATCTCACGCACATCCCCCGTCACACGCTCGACATCAAACTCGGCGGCATCCTGGAAATCTACGAGAAATTCCAGGGCGTCGACCCGCGCGAAGTGCCCATGAAGATATTCCCCGCGGTCCACTACTCGATGGGTGGTCTGTGGGTCGACTACGAACGCAGCGCCTCGGGCGGTTTGGTGCCCGGCTCGCCCAAGAATCAGCAAACCAACATTCCCAATCTCTACGCCATTGGCGAATGCGATTATCAATACCATGGCGCGAATCGCCTGGGCGCCAACTCGCTGTTGAGCTGTATCTTCAGCGGGCTGATCACCGCGCCGGGAATCGTCAATCTGCTCAAAGGCTCGAAACAACCGGCCGAGAGCCTGCCAAGCTCGCTATTCGACGGGGCTCGCAAAGAGCATCAGGCGACGTACGATCGGTTGTTGCGGCGGCCCTCGGGTGGCGAAAACCCCTACTTGCTCCACCAAGAATTGGGCCAGGTGATGACCAAGGCCGCCACGGTGGTGCGATTGAACGCGCCGTTGACCGCGGCATTGGACACCGTCAACGAATTGGCCGAGCGGGCCGAACGCTGCTCGCTTTCGGACACCGGCCACTGGACCAATCAGAACGTGGTCTTCACGCAATCGCTCAAAGACATGTTCCCGCTGGCCAAGGCGATCGTCAAAGGTGCGCTGGCGCGCGACGAGTGCCGTGGTGCCCACTTCAAACCCGAGTTCGCCATGCCCGGCTTGGACGGCGCCAATCCGGCCGAGCTTCGACGGCAGGCCGAGTTGTGGTGCGACCGCTTCGAAGCCAATACGCAAAAGTGGCTCAAGTCGACGATCGCCACCGTGGCCAATGGCGACGTCGTGCTCAGCTATGAAGACGTGGATACCTCGCTGATTCCACCCCGCCCCAGGCTCTATGGATTGGTGGGAGCCGAGATCATCGAAGAAGTTTGGAAGAGTCGGCAAGCCGCCAAATCGGCTTCGGCAACGCCCGGCAACGGCAATGTCGCATCCAAGCCCGTCTCCAAGGCGGCTGCCGTTCACTAAAGCAAGGTTCGAAATAATCGACCCTATGGGTCCCGGATTACGACTGACAAGAAAATCATGAGTGATTCTCACAGCAATGGACACGACGCCGGCCAGGGCACTTTTGAGGTGCGCGTACTTCGTCAGGACTCGCCCGATACGCCCAGCTATTGGGAACGGCATCGATTGGCGCACGAGCCCGACATGAACGTCACCAGCGTGCTACAGCGCATCGCGGCCCAAGCCGAGACGATTGACGGCAAGAAAGTCGCGCCCGTGGCTTACGACGCCAACTGCCTGGAAGAGGTCTGCGGCAGTTGCACGATGGTCATCAACGGAAAGGTGCGGCAGGCTTGCTCCGCTCTGGTCGAAAAACTGCTGCACGAGCACCCGGACGAAATCGAGTTGCAGCCGATGAGCAAGTTCCCGGTCGTTCGCGATTTGTGCGTCAATCGCCGGCGGTTGTTTCGGGCTTTGGAAAAGCTCGAAGCCTGGATTCCAGTCGACGGCTATTACGCCATGGGTCCCGGGCCGCGACAATCGGACACGCAGCAGGAACAGTCCTATCCGCTGAGCCAGTGCATGAGTTGCGGCTGTTGCCTTGAGGCTTGTCCTCAATATGGCAAGATCGAGGTTACGCGGCGGCCCGGCGAGACGGACGCCGATCTCACGGCCCGCGAAAATGCCACGTACGACGTCCATTTCGTCGGCGCCCATTCAATCAGCCAGGTCGTCTACTACAACATGCATCCTACCGGCGAACTGAACGCCGATGCACGGCTGGATGAGTTGATGGAGCCCGGCGGAATTCAAGTTTGCGGCAACGCTCAGAACTGCGTGGCTGTCTGCCCCAAGGAAATTCCGCTGACCACGTCGATCGGCCGCGCCGGCCGACAAACCACCAAGCGGCTGTTCAGGAAGTGGTTCGACCAGTAGCCGCGCGCGGGCGATATTCCTTAGGTCGCCTTCCACCTGGGCTGGGTAGCGAGCCCCTTTGGGTGGGCGGCCTGCACGGTGAATTCTGCCTGGATGCAAGAAGACGCTCGTCTACAAGAAGTGCCAGTCGCCGCTGGCAACTACCCAGACACCCAGGAGCAAGTTGGTCACCGCGTGGGCCGCGACGCAGTCCCAGATGTTTTTTGTCTTGAACATTAGCCAGGTGATCGACGTAAACCAGACAGCCGCGGCGAATATCTCGGCGGGGTGCATGGCCACGGGGACCAGCGTGCCGACGATGACCGCCGTCGTGCTCAGCGTGCCGAAGGGGACTTTCCACCAATCGGGGTCGATGACGTAGCGCATTACCAGCCCTCGCAGAAAGAACTCTTCGATCACGGGAACGACAATGGCCAATCCCCAAAAGCGCACGGCCAGAAACCCGTAGGCCAACAGCGGTTGGTCCGGCCAGACAGCAAACGGATTGAAGGCGCTGCGACTGCCCGTTTCGACCAGCCAGCCCAAACCAAGTGGGCCAAGAAGTTTGGCTTCCAGTTCGAGCTTGCAGATCCCGACCCACAACACCACGCCAACGGCCCCAACAACCAGGGCCAGCGGCGAGACGCGGAAAGCAAATTGCCGATAGCCCGGCCCGACGGCCGCCATGGCCAACATCGTCAAGGCGATTTTGACGGAATACACGATCGGGTACGCCGAATATTCGATCGTCGCACCAAATAATTCAAACGGCTTTTCGGGTGTCGGTTCGAGGGAGCCGACAAGCATGAAAACCGCAAAGGGGAGGACGAAAGTCAGCCAAGGATATTGGGCAAGCCACGGAGGCAGCAGACGAGCCTGGCTGGCGGTATCAGCAGTGGAGGTCGCTAGCGTTGGGCTCGCGGCAGGGAGGCTTTTGGAGTTGGGAGGGAGGTTTGACATGCTTCACCAAGGCTAATTTTGCCAAAGAGATAAGTCAAATCGGCCGCTCGGGCCAACCGACCCTGGCAACCTGCTTAAACGGCAGCTACTTCGCCGGTTTTTGCGTCTAGGTAGAGTCTTAGGGCAAATTTGCCCTTTGCGATTAGCCGATTTGTACGTAAGATGAGGGTCTAAACTACCCAGCATGCAAGCCATTCCCCGGCGACGCTTTGGGCGGGAGCAGGGACTGCCCGAGCGGTTTATCCCTCTTTATTTGTATTGCGGCCGGCGCGCGCGTGTTTGCGCTGGCCTGTTCAGCACCCTATTTTGAGAGCGAATCTCGAGGTTCCCCATGGACCTGTCGAAACTTAGAAACATTGGTATCTCGGCCCACATCGACTCGGGTAAAACCACCCTGAGCGAGCGGATCCTGTTTTACGCCGGGCGCATCCACCGCATTAACGAAGTCAAAGGCGGTGGCGATGGCGCTACGATGGACTACATGGATTTGGAGCGCGAGCGCGGGATTACGATCACCAGCGCCGCCACCACCGTCGAGTGGGAAGACCATACCATCAACCTCATTGATACGCCTGGACACGTCGACTTCACGGTCGAGGTGGAACGAAGCTTGCGCGTGCTCGACGGAGCCATTCTCGTGCTCTGCGGCGTCGGTGGCGTGCAGAGCCAATCGCTCACCGTCGATCGCCAGATGAAGCGCTATCACGTGCCGCGCCTGGCGTTCATCAACAAGATGGACCGCATCGGCGCCGATTGCGAAAAAGTCGTGGCGCAAGTGCGCGAAAAAATGGGCTGCGACGCCGTGCTCATGCAATGGCCGATCGGCAAGGAAGACAACTTCGAAGGCATGATCGACCTGATCACGATGAAGGCCAATTACTTCGATGGCGCCAACGGCGAAGACGTTCGGGTCGAAGAGATTCCGGCCGCGTTGAAGGATGTCGCCACGAAGGCCCGCCAGCACATGCTCGAAGGCTTGTCGATGTATTCCGACGAGCTGATGGAGTTGCTGCTTTCCGAAGAGACGGTTTCCGAAGAACTGGTTCACAATTTGGTCCGCGATGCCGTGCAGACGCAGGACCTGACGCCCGTGTTCATGGGAACCGCCTATCGCAACAAGGGCGTCCAGTTGCTGTTGGATGCGATCGTGCGCTATTTGCCCTCGCCGCTGGATCACCCGGTGAAGGCCAAGAGATACGACGATCCGACGCAAGATTTCCCGCTCGCAGCCGATCCCTCGAAGACATTTGTCGGCATGGCCTTCAAATTGGTGGAAGACGCGTTCGGCCAGTTGACGTTCATCCGCATTTATCAGGGAACGATCAACAAGGGCGAGATGTACTACAACCAGCGCACCGATCAGAAACAACGCTTCAGCCGGATCGTGAAGATGCACGCCGACAAGCGACAGGAAATCGACTCCGCCTCGGCCGGCGACATCGTGGCCGTTCTAGGCGTCGACTGCGCTAGCGGCGATACGTTCGCCTCGGAACGCAAGTATTGCACTTTGGAAAGCATGTTCATCGCCGAGCCGGTCATCAAGATGGCGATCAATCCCGTGTCGCGCGAAGGCGCCGACAAGATGGGCAAGGCGCTTCACCGGTTCCGTCGCGAAGATCCAACCTTCCGCGTCATGACCGACGAAGAGACCTCCGAAACCGTGATCGCCGGCATGGGCGAGCTGCACTTGGATATTTACGTCGAGCGGATTCGCCGCGAGTACGGCGTGCAAGTCGAAGTCGGCGCGCCGAAGGTCAGCTACCGCGAAGCACCCACCAAGACCGCCGAATACAACTTCAAACACAAGAAGCAGACCGGTGGCTCGGGTCAATACGCACACATCGTCGGACGGCTCGAATGCTTGCCCGAGGGTTCCACCGAGGTTTTCGAATTCGAAGAAAATGTTGTCGGCGGGCGCATTCCGAAGGAATACATTCCGTCGGTCGAAAAGG
>JAYVCO010000030.1:0-3967 GCA_043749935.1 Planctomycetia bacterium | reverse complement strand
AATCACTTCGTTCGGCTACGTCGTCGAATTGGGCGGAATTAAAATCGTTCCCAAGCAAGGCACTCTCGACGAGCAGCGAGCGCTGCGCGACGCGAGCGAAGTCTATAGTTTGAATCCGGATCAGGACGAAGAGATCAAGGCGCTCATCGACGAAAAAGGTAAAGAGGGCGATACGCTCGGCGGCATTTTGGAAGTGCGCGTCGAAGGTTTGCCGTTTGGCTTGGGCACACATGCCCAGTGGGATCGCAAACTTGACGGACGCCTGGCGCAGGCCGTCATGGCGGTGCAGGCGATCAAGGGAGTGGAAATCGGCTTGGGTTTCGCCGCGGCGCGGCGGCCGGGATCGCAAGTACACGACGCGATCCATTACGATGAAAGCCAGAAAGGGACCGCGAATCTCGGGTACTCCCGACCCACGAACAATGCGGGCGGACTCGAGGCCGGCATGACCAACGGCCAGCCGCTGGTGATCCGAGCGGCCAAGAAACCGATTAGCACGTTACGCAAAGCCTTGGAGTCGGTGAATCTCGATACGAAGCAGCCGGAAGCGGCCAGCTATGAGCGGAGCGATGTGTGTGCCGTACCGGCGGCCAGCGTAATTTTGGAAAATGTGGTGGCGTTCGAGATCGCTTGTGCATTGGTCGACAAGTTCGGCGGTGACAGCCTGATCGAAATGCAAGCACGTTGGAAACTGTTCCACGAGATGGCCAGAGAGCGGTAGAGAGCGACGCTAAAAATTGGCGTTGATTCGCGGTTGTTGTTCGCGATGAATTTGTTGTTGGCGAAACGAGGGAACAAGGATGTTCTCCCTGCACGAGATCACTAAAATCCGCCTCTGCCGAGCGGCCTTCATTGCGCTGTGCGGAGTGCCCACCTGCGCGGTCGTGTTTTGGTGCGTTGCCGTCCGCTTGCCCATTTATCGGCAAATCCACGAACGGGCGATCGCCTCTGAGTTGGGCCTCCACGCGCAACTGTTCAAAGTGACCACGCCCCGGCCCGGGACGACGCTCTACGAACGGCTGGATCTGTTCGACCCCGAGACCAAACAGCTTCTGGCCCGGTTGCCGTTCGTAGAGATGGAATCGAGCGGCACGGAAATCACGATCACGCTTCCCTTCCCTTCGATCATTAATGGCACGCGGCTCGACCTGGTTTGGCAGTCGGCGCTGGCGCACGTGCGAGAGTCGCGAAGCTGGCAACGATTGCGATTCGAGGCGCGGAACTTGACGCTGCATTTGAACCACGGCGACGATCAAACCCTGACCCAGTTGCACGGCGAAATTCACAGCGGCGCCGACGACGCGCAAATGGCTTTAAGTTTTCGGCTCGCCACGAGCGGAGAGAACGAGGCCGATCCCTCGCAAATGACGCTCGTGCGGCATCGCGCGTCAAATCAGCCAACCAGCGAATTTCGATTCATCACCGGCAACAGCCCGCTGCCCTGCTGTCTGGCCGCTGCCGTCGTGCCCAACATCAATGGCCTGGGTAAGGCCAGCACTTTTCAAGGCACGATCTCGGCCACCGAAAACGGTAGTGGATGGACCACGTCGCTCAAGGGCGAATTGGTCGACGTCAATCTCGACGGCCTGTTTCGCGGCCGGTTTCAACATCGCCTGGGCGGCACGGCGCGCGTGCGGTTGGACGGCGTAACGGTTCGAGGCGGCCGGATCGAAGCGGCTGCGGGCCAGATGATTGCGGGTCCGGGCGTGATCAGCCGCTCGCTCATCAATTCGGCGCAATCCAGTTTGAAACTCAACGCCCTGCCCGTGGCGATGAGCGGATCGTCGAACGTGCTCAACTACCATCAGCTCTGCCTCGAGTTCCAGGTCGATGCCAACGGGATTACCGTGCTCGGGACTTGCCCGCAACAGCCGGGCGCGATTCTGATCGACCATCAAGGCCTGGTGCTCGTGCGGCAGGGAAAAAACGAGCGGCAACCGGCATTGAATCTACTGCGCACGCTCGTTCCGAACGGCGAGTTGCAGGTGCCGGTGGCTCAGGAGACCGACTGGCTGAGCCACGTGCTGCCGGTCCCTTCGGTCAACCCACGCGCCGGCAACGAAGAACCCCTGCCCCGCGCGACCAAGCTCGACGTGATGCGCAGGTAGAGCATCAGCTCACACGTTGGGGAATTCACTCCGAGCATTCGCTCACACCACTCGCGCGCGTGAGCTCATCCAAAGATGCCGAGGCAAGGTCGCCAACGCGATAATGGCCAATTGGCTGACCACGAAGATACCCAGCTTTTGCAGCATGCCCTCGGTAAAACCGTACGAGTGCAGGCCGACGCCTAGTTCGTTGACCCCAAACCACGACCAGCTCGTGACGATGTTGCCGCCAATCACCAACGCGGCCAGTCCGCGCTCCTTGACCATGCCACCCCAACGGGCGTGCAACACCAGGGCGTTCCACAAGACGATCATCAGCGCCCCGTTCTCTTTTGGGTCCCAGCCCCAGAAACGGCCCCACGAATCGTCGGCCCACAAGCCTCCGAGCACGGTGCCGACGAAACTGAAGAACAGGGCAAAGCACAGCGTGCCGTAAATCATGCGGCTCAGTTCCTTGCCCACCTCGGGCGAAAGGCTGGGCGTGAGCACGCCACGCAGCACATAGAGGACGCCCAAGAAACCCGCGATAAAGGTGGTCGCGTAGCCAAGGTTGATGCAAACCACGTGCGTCGCCAGCCAGAACTGAGTATCGAGCACGGCTTGGAGCACGCCGAGCGTGTCGCCATCAGTCAAACCGGCCAAAAAGTTGGCGATCAGGAGCGTCGTAAAACCGGCGAACGCGGCAATCACGTTGCCGATGCCCAGCCGATAGACCATCTCGAGAATCAGGCCCAGCACAACGCCACCCCAACCGATGAACACGGCCGTGGAATAAAGGTTGGTAACCGGCGGGCGTCCGGAAATGTAAATGCGGGCCCCCAGCGCGAACGTGTGCAACGCGAGCGTAAACACGATCAGCCAAAAGGCCGCGTTGTTCAGCGGGCGAGTCCATCCCAACCAGCCCAAGGCCACGAGCACGAATGCCACGACGTAGAGCACCAGGGCGCAATAGAACGGCTCGAAGAAATTGAAAAATGCCTCGAAGTTGACCTTGTTCGCGTCGAAGCCCTCGGGCTTGTGCTCGGCCAGCCAGGTCTCGTACTTGGCCAACTCGCTATTGAATGTCTTCGCGTCGGCCTTGCTGTAGGCCACGATCATCGCGGTCATGGAAATCATGGCCGGGTTCGGCTCTTCGCCGCGGGCTCGATCTTTCAGCCCGTTGAACCAGGCGACTGCAAACGGCTCCCATTGGGCGTCGGCGGCATCTGGCGGCACGGCCAGTGGCGGCTGCATCTGCGACAGCGCATCGAGTTGGTGCAGCGCGGCCGTTAAATCCTTTTGGACGTTTTCTGGTTCTGGCCGAATCTGGGGTGGATCAAACGAAATCCCCACCAGCCGCCAGAGGCGCAGTTTTTTGACCAGTTCCAGCAGTTTTTTCTGATAGATGCTGGCTTGGTGTGGTTCGAGCTTCGAGGCCAACTCCGCCTGTCGTTCGAGATCGCTCATATCGCTGGAAAACTCGTCGATCGAATAGCGAAAGCCTTCGCGCCGTTTGAGCCCCAGTGTCTCTAGCAGATCGAGATTCTCAATCCGAAACACTTTGTGCTTCAGAGCGTCGTCTGGCCGCGCGACGAGATCCAAGAACCACTTGATGGCCGGCGCCTTTTTGACCACCTTGCCGGTTTCATCTTCGAACCACTGCTTACCGGAAAGATATCGCAGCATGTTGCGCGCGACGGTGTCGAACGGCTTCACGCGCCCTTCGTAGACCATTGGCAGCCGTCCGAACTCGTCGATTTGCATTTCGGTCTGCGGAACGTTTGGCACCCGCGCTGCCGAGACGACCCAAGCCGCCATCACCAGCACCACCGCCGCGGGAAACCAACGAGCCAGCGCGCCACCCGAGCTTGTCGCAATTG
>JAYVCO010000029.1:0-22152 GCA_043749935.1 Planctomycetia bacterium | reverse complement strand
GGGCCGGCCCGATCGCCCGTGGACGTGTTCCTTCTGGCCCATGACGCCGGCGATGATCTCGCCAAACTTGAGCGCCGTGCCGCTCGGCGCGTCTTCCTTGAAATGGTGATGCCGCTCGATGATTTCGACGTCCGCCCCCGACGGGTGATCATTCAAGGCTCGGCCAGCCATCTCGGCGAGTTTCATCGCCACATTGACCGCCAGGCTCATGCTCGGCGCCCACACCAGCGGAATCGTCTTAGCCGCCTCGCGGATCTTCGCCTGCACATCGGGCTCGAGGCCCGTGGTCGCCACGACGAGCGGGATTTTTTTTTCGAGGCAAGTAGCCAGGATCGCGCCGGTAGCCTTGGGCACTGAGAAATCGATAACCACATCGACCGGCACCGACAGGGTCGTCGCCAACGGGACTCCAAGAGCACTGGCGCCCGCGATCGTGCCGGCATCGGTACCAAGCTTAGGATGTGCCGCATGTTCCAAGGCCGCGACCAGCTCAAGCTCCGGGTCGGCGCTGGCCAGCGCGATCAGACGTTGTCCCATCCGGCCGGCGGCGCCGTTGATTGCAATGCGAATAGCCATCCTGGTTGCAGCTCCGAAAAATCCGAAAAGAGTGAACGAGCGAGCAACCCATTATGCCGCGCCTGAGCAGGCCGTCCAGGCTCTAACGCACGGATGCTAGACAGCCGGTAATGGATGGGAGCAGGCCACCTTGACCACGGGCGGCGGGACGACCGGCTTGTTCACCATGCTAGGCTCCAAGAATAGCTTAACAGCATCTCTGAATGTCGGAAGAACTCGAAAGACTGTGTGGCATTTCGGGCAGCAACCACGCTTGTTTAACGCTGTGGCCGGGGCCTTGACTGCGAATCCGCATTGTGGGCATTGACTGCGAAAGTGCGTGACTGTGTTCATGACGATTCTCCAATCTCCAGTGTCTTGAACTTACGCCTGCACCCGTTTCGTACTTCGCCCAAGGCTCCGCGCCTTTGCGTCGCGAGAATTAATGGCGTCGCGTCGCGCCGGTCGTTCTGGTGTTCGTCAACAGGAAGTCCATTCGTGCCTACTTGCCAGACGCTGAACAAGATCTGATCAGGATTGCCGCTTTCGATTCAAGAAGGCCGACACATCTTCAAATCTTGGGCCGACAATTCGTACGGTTTGCCTAAGCATGGATAGGCTGACGCGGAAGCGCTCTAGCCAATACAGCAAGGGTTCCTCGCGATTGACGTCGACGAATGTCGTGTCTATGGAGTGTAGATTTGAGTTATCAGCGACTACCATTGCCTGTGCTCCTCATGGCAGAAACGGCCAATTTGAAATGAGGTTTGCAAAAGACTCTCACGGCTGAACTTCAACGGAGGTGACACCACGAGTTGGCGTCAAACCGGGCACCTGCCTGTAAATGTAGGGATTACCGAAGTGCCGACTATTGGACCTTGGTCCAATACGACAAGCGGCAAGGGGGAATTGCGGCCAGATTGCCGCTATTGAAGATCGGCCGTTTTGAGTCCGAGGGAGTCGGCCATGCGCACGAGCTCCGCCACCGACGTGGCTTCCATTTTGCCCATCACTCGACCGCGATGAACCTTGATCGTTTTTTCGGCCACACCCAAGCGGCTGGCGATCTGTTTGTTCAAGAGTCCTTGCACGACCAGTGCGAACACCTCGTGCTCGCGGCCACTCAGACGCTTGGCCCTCCCGCGCAGCTCGTTGAGCGCTCGATGCCGGTCGCAGGCTGCACGGCTACGGACCAAGGCCTCGCGAACGGCGGCCAGCAATTTGGCGTTGTCGAAGGGCTTTTGCAGGAATTCACAGGCGCCGGCCTTCATGGCCTGCACCGACATAGGGACCGTACCGTGCCCGGTAATGAAGATGATCGGCAGCAGAGACGATGCTTCCTCTAACTGTTGCTGCAACTGGAGCCCGTCGGCTCCCCCTGGCATGCGTACGTCCAAGATAAGGCAGCTTGGAGAACCCACGTCCCGGTCGTGGCTCAGGAATCCTTCGGCCGACGAAAAAGCTTCTACCGCGAATCCCTCGATGGTCAGAAGCCTACGCAGGGCACGACGGACCGACGAGTCGTCATCCACCACGAACACCAACGATTGCGCGATCATTATCGGGCGTTGCCCTGGTCGATGGGGATCGTGAACCAGACGGTTGTACCCCGGTCGCTGTTCCGCTCTGCGCCGATCTGGCCGCCGTGGCTTTCCACGATCGAACGGGCGATCGACAGCCCCATGCCCATGCCATTGGGCCGAGTCGTGAAAAACGGCTCAAAGATGTGCTCGGCTTCGCGCGGCAAGCCGATCCCCGTATCCCGCACGTTGACCCGGACAAACGACGAACGATCCCGCGCGACCGCGACCGTGACCTGGCGAGGTTCCCTGGTCTGGGGTATCACGGATTCCTTGGCGTTGGACAAAAGGTTCAAGATCACTTGCTGAAGCTGTACGCGGTCGGCAAGAACGTGTGGCGGTGGCGTGGCCCGCTCGCAAGCGAGCGTAACGCCATGATCGACGAAATCGCTGCGGACAAGTGCCAGGACCTCGGAAATGACTTGCTCCAGATCGAGCGAAGTGCTTTGAATGGGTTGGCACTTGACCATCTGCCGCACGCGGGCCACAACATCGCTGGCGCGCTGTGCATCGGCAGCAATATCCGCCAAACATTCGTCAAGCGCACTGAGATCGCCGTTTTGGTGGGCCAAAAGGCCTCGTGCCGTTTGAGCATTGCTGGCGATGGCACACAGCGGCTGGTTGACTTCGTGCGCAATCGCGGCGGCCAGTTCCCCCATTGCCGCCACGCGGGCCACATGTGCCAGTTGGTCGCGGTGCGCGGCAATCTGTGCCTCGGCCCGCTTGCGAGCCATTGCGGCTGCGATGACTTCTCCCAAAACGCGCAACTGCTGGACCAGCGCGTCGGGCCATTCGCAATACCGCCGGAAGGAGCCAAACGAAATCGCACAGGTCGGCCGCCCGCCGACGGCCAAAGGAATCATCAGCAATGACTTGACCCCGGCCTGTTGATTGTAAGCGCGTTCCAATGTCGCTTCGGAGGGTAGCTGGTCGGGCAGCCGCGTGAAACGCAGCATGATGCCGCGCCGCACTTGCTCGAAAAACCACGGAAATTCCACGTTGGCAAAAACCCGTGGAAACGGGACGACACCCTCGACGGCATAGCTTTCGATTGCTAGCAACTGCTGCCCGTCGGCCGAGAATTCGCCAAACGAACTGCGGTCCACGTCGAGAAACTCAACCACCTGCCTTAGCGCATGGCAGATGTGCTCCTCGACTTTGTCTGGCGCGAGGCTGATGAACCGCGCCGACAATTGGGTCAAGAGCGACTCGAAGCGGCGGAGCTTCGCCAGTTCTTCGAACGCGTTAGCTGAAGCCAGTTGATTTTGTACTACCGCGGACATGGGTTTTTTCGATTCAATAGAACGACGAGGCGAGCGAGGACAGACACTCTATCCACACAGAAGCGTGCGGAAAGCGGACGGGTGAGGAATGCCTCTGGCCATTCAGATTACTCACTACAGACGTCGTGTCCAGCAGTCCGGGGGACAAATCGCCCGTGGGGGCCTTAGCTGTAGAGCTGGATCGCCGTGATGATCTCGTTCAATTCGTTGGGCACGGCTACGGCTCGGTTGGCGAACGAGGCTCGTTTGACGCCGCGGCTGCCCAAGACCTTGTTGAACTGCTCCTGGTCGGTGGTGTGGTAGGCGACCGTGGCGGTCGGGTCTTTGAGCTGATGGCCGGTGAGAATGCACACGACCCGTTCGTCTGGCCCGATCACACCTTCGGAGACCAGCAGCTTCGCGCCGGCGACGCTGGCGGCGCTGGCCGGCTCGCAGCCCAATCCGCCCGCCCCGACTTGCGCCTTGGCGTCCAAAATCTCCTGGTCAGTTACCTCGCGGACGACGCCGTTGCAGACATCCAACGCGCGCAGGCACTTGTTAAGGTTGACGGGCCGATTGATTTCGATGGCGCTGGCGATCGTCGACGCACGCTTCTGATGCGCGTCCAGCTCGTCGTAATACTTGTCGGTGATCGAAGCGTCGGGCCTCCCGTTGTTCCAGCGCAAGCCGCGTTTCTCGTAGAGCTGGTAGAGCGTATTGGCGCCGGCCGCGTTGATGACGGCCAGTCGAGGAATGCGATCGATCAGGCCAATCTCTTTCAGCTCTTCGAACGCTTTGCCGAAGGCGCTCGAATTGCCCAGGTTTCCGCCAGGCACCACGATCCAATCGGGCACTTCCCAGCGCAGGCTTTCGAGCACGCGATACATGATCGTCTTCTGACCTTCGAGACGAAACGGATTGACGCTGTTGACCAGATAGATACCCAGTTGGCTGGAGACTTCCTTCACGCGCGCCATCGCGTCGTCGAAGTCGCCGGCGATTTGCATGGTCAGCGCGCCATAGTCGAGCGCCTGGGAAAGTTTGCCGTAGGAGATCTTGCCGGAGCCGATGAAAATCACTGCTTTCATCAGCTTGGTCACCGAGCAGTACAGCGCCAGTGAGGCGCTGGTGTTGCCGGTCGATGCACAGGCGGCTCGTTTTGCGCCGGTGGCATGGGCATGGGTAAAGGCGGCCGACATGCCGTTGTCTTTGAAGCTGCCCGAGGGATTCAGGCCCTCGTATTGCAGATACAACTGCCCTGGCCGAGATCCCACGAATTTGGCAACGCCCGCGGAGGGTTGCAGCAGGGTCTGGCCTTCGCCGATCGTGACGACTTGCTCGCGCGGAGCAAAGGGGAGCAGCTCGTAAAACCGCCAGACGCCGCTCAGGCAGAGCGGATCGTAGCGCCTTGACCACTTTTTTTCGAAAAAGTCGAAGGAGGTTGGCGGCTTGAGCCGGTTCCAGTCGTAAACGACGTCCAGCAAGCTGCCACAGGTCTCGCAGGCCACGCGGACCTCATGAATGCCGTAGGTAGCAGCACACGAGGGCGAGATGCAACGTTGGAAGGCGACATCAGTTAGAGTGGCGACGCTAATGGCTGCTAGCTCCGAACTACGCGCCTAAGGTGCGAGAAATGTCCAATCCTGTAGTTTATGTCGGCACGATATGCACTGTCTAGGTTGGAGATCCGCGGTGCACTCGCGGTCGGGCTCCTCTTTGCGACCAACTGGACGGTGCGAAACTCAAACGAGACAACGAAGTTAAGTCACGAGCCGAGCAAACTTCGGCCTGCGCGATTTGACAGTTAGTTTTGCCTATTTTAGAATAGTGATTCTGTAAACTCCCGAAACGGGCCAAACAGTGATTCCACAGTTCGATTGTTGCTCTTGGAGAAGCAAGCTATGGCTATGAAGAAGGCCGAGATGAAGGTGTTTAAGGAACAACTCCTGGCCTTACGCGCACGGCTGCGCGGCGATGTCACGGGCATGGCCAACGCGGCCTTGCGCAAGACGCGTTCGGAATCCAACGGCGATCTCTCCAGCATGCCGATCCACATGGCTGATATCGGCAGCGACAATTACGAGCAGGAATTCACATTAAGCCTGATGCAGACCGACGAGATCACGCTCGAATCGATCGAGGCCGCCATCGAGAAAATCGAAGATGGCGTGTTTGGACTATGCGAGGAATGCGCCGGGCCAATCAGCAAGGCTCGTCTTAACGCTATTCCCCATACGCCGTTGTGCATCAAGTGCGCCCAGAAGCTCGAACGGGGTTAGACCGCCTGAAATGAAGGCAGTTCCCACGAGTCGTTACCTCTTGTTTGGCGCCATTGCCGTGCTGGGTTGCGCGTCCGACTTGCTGACCAAAGGCTGGATCTTCTCTTGGTTGGGCATGCCTCATGAGCGTCCGAGTTGGTGGCTCATCGACGAGATCTTTGGATTCACGACCAGCCTCAATGAAGGCGCCCTGTTTGGAATCGGGCAGGGCCAGGGACTCATTTTTGGAAGTCTCTCGATCGTCGCCGCCGTCGGGATCACCTATTGGTTGTTCGTCGCCAAAGCGGCCCACGACCGGCTGCTGACCGTGGCTTTGGGTTTGGTTACGGCCGGCATTTTTGGGAACCTCTATGACCGGCTCGGCTGGCCGGGTTTGCAGTGGCGAATGGACTCGGTGCACGAGTTGGGCGAGCCCGTCTATGCGGTGCGCGATTGGCTGCATTTCAAAATCGATCGGGTCATCGATTGGCCGATCTTCAACATTGCCGATAGCCTGCTGGTCTGCGGCGCGGCAGTCTTGATTTGGCACGCCCTGCGAGGCGAGCAGGCTACGTCGCTATCTGATTTGCACACTGGCGAACCGCCGCGCTGAAATTCGCAGATTGTGAGAATCTCACGAGCGATCGCAGTTTGCGCGTTACCGCAAAATACCCTTCGCCGTGTTAATTGTTTTGACAACCAATAGGCGTTTTGATAGTTTCGGCCCCGTGTTGACGACGGGTGACTAGAGAAGCAGTATCTGAATCCGAGGCGCAAAGGAATCTTGTCGCTGCGCCAAGAGGCGTGGGAACCGATTCTTGAACGAGAAATCGATCGATCCGCGAACGAAAAATGCCCACGATTTCGCGATTGTGATGGATTCGAGAACCAAGGCGGCCGGCGATGAAGATCTCAAGGACTGTTGCGTACGCCGTGCAGGCCACCTTGCAATTGGCGCAGTCGACTTCGGGCTCGCCGGTGCCGTGCAGCCGTTTGGCCGCCGAAGGCCGGATGCCGGAGCGATTCTTATTGCAAATCCTGCGGCATTTGGTGACGCACGGCATCTTGCAGTCGACTCGGGGTGTCGATGGGGGCTACTCGCTCGATCGAAAGCCCGAGGATATTTCGCTTTTGGATGTGATTGAAGCCGTAGACGGCCCATTGTCGGCCGCACTATCGAACGGCGAGGGCAGCGAGATGTCGCCAAGTGAATCTCGCCTGCGTGAGGCACTCGAACAGGTGACCCTCAATTCCCGACGCGAGTTGCACGCCATCAAACTTTCGGATTTATTAGCCCCCCAAAGCCCTCGTCACGGCACAAAATCAAGTTGATTGGCTGGGGCGCCGGAGGGGTTTTGGCAGGACGCTGCCGTGAACGCGGCGGTCAAGTCAAGCGGGGGCTCGTAACCTTGAACCGTGCTCTTGGCAGGGTGCTCGCTGGGCTGATAGGCTCTCATGAATGAGCACAGCCGACATAACCGCTCGACTCGAACTGGCCCTGCATGCGGCGCGCGAAGCGGGCCAGTTGACGTTGCGGTACTTTCAAACCGACGGACTGGCGGTCGAGCTGAAATCCGACGCTTCGCCCGTGACGGTTGCCGACCGACAGAGCGAGCAATTATTGCGCGAGCGAATCGCCGCGCGCTTTCCCCGCGACGGCATTCTTGGCGAAGAGTTTCCTGAATCGCCCGGCACCAGCGGCTATCGCTGGATCTTGGATCCGATTGACGGCACCCAGTCGTTTATCCGCGGAGTTCCGCTCTACGGCACGATGGTTGGAGTCGAGCAGGGCGGCCAAAGTGTGGTCGGCGTCGTCAATATTCCCGCGCTCGACGAGTGCATTTATGCCTCGGCCGGTCAGGGAGCCTGGTATCAACGGGGGCAGTCGGCCGTGCGCAAAGCCCAGGTCTCATCGCGCGAGACGCTCGCCGAGTCGCTGCTGTGTTCAAGCGACACCCGCTTTCCGACTCCCTCGCGAGCCGACGCGTATCGCCGGTTGCAACAGGCCGTCGGCGTCAGCCGGACCTGGGGCGATTGCTATGGCTACATGCTTGTCGCGACGGGCCGGGCGGAGGTGATGGTCGACCCGATCATGAACGTTTGGGACGCGGCCGCGATCCAGCCGATCGTTGTCGAAGCCGGCGGCACATTTACCGATTGGCAAGGGCAGCCAACTATTCATAGCGGCGAAGGAATTGCCACCAACGGCAAATTGCTGGAGCAGGTGCTGGCAATCACGCGAAGCGCGTAGGCGAGTGCGTCTTACTTCTTTTCGAGCGCTTTGAGCACGACCTGGTCGAGCTCTTTGAGGCCTTGATCCTGATGGACGTCGTAGTGGCCAACGTGATAGTGCACGATTTTTCCATCCGGCCCCACGACAACAAATAGGGGCAAATTGGCCCCCAGCAGCCGCGGATCGCCAAATTGTTTGAGCAGGCCGCCGCTATCCAGCAGCACTGGATAGCTGAGATTCATGAATTGTTTCAGCTTTCGCACGCTCCGCTCGGCCGCGCTGCGCGTCTTTTCGTCGCCAAGCCGTCCGTCGACCGCGACTCCATAGACTTGCAGCCCGTTTTGCTTGCGGCGATGGTACATGAACTCCAAGTAACCGACCTGGCCATACGGTTCCTTGAGCGGTTCGTCGCGGTAATCCCAAAAGTGCAGCACGGTCACCTGGCCCTGCAATGCGGCCCGATTGAGCGACTCACTGCCGAATCCTTTGGCCGAAAACTCTTCGACTTCGCGACCGTCGAACTTGGCGCCCAGATCAGTCACGGCGTCTTTGCGGCCAGACTGCAACTGAAAGTCTCGCTGGGCAGTGGCGGTGAGCTTTGCCAAGGGCGTTGTCGCAGCCGATGCGACAACCTCTGGCAACTGGGCACGCAACACATCCAATTGCTCGGCCTTCCAGTCGGCGTCCTGACTTTGAGCCGGCTGATTCAACTTGCCGCGAAGTGCGGTGATTTTTTCCATCGCTTTGGTGAGCGCGGAAAGTTGTTCGCCCGGTAGTTGCTCGCTCGACAGGAACTCGAGCTTCAATTGATATTCATCGCCACGGCCCATCATGACCTTCTCGCTCAGTGCCAGCACCAGCGGGCCGTGCTGATCGACCAGCAGCGTTCGCTTCGGTCCAAACGGATCGCGCACGCTGATTTGCCACGCCGGCTGATCGGACACCTTCGCGGGTTTCTCGACCTGAAAATCGAGCTTGCCATCCTGAAAACTCGTTCCGGCTGCCAGAGGTTTTTCCGAAGCTAGAAAGGGTAATGGAATCGGCACGACACTGCGCCCCTCACCCCGATCGTAGAGCAGGGCAGGGGACGGCGAGCCGGAGCGCCACTGCACATCGACCCCGATACGGCCGCAGTGCTCGAGCCAAGGAAATTCGCCGCGGCCACGTTCGTCGAGCAACCAAAAAATCTCGGCGCCCGCATCGCTCTTTTGCCCGATCCACAAGGTGAGGTCAAACGTCTTGCGGGCCTTGCCTGGCTCCTCGACGCGAGCTTCGACGCTGCCGCGATAGTTGAGTTGCGTTCCCGCAGTCAACTGCGGTTCGGCAGCAACCAACAACGGGGCCAGTGCGGCGGACAGGATGAGCTCGAGCATGGGTTGAACTCGCACCAAGGAGAGCGGCCAGGCAGAACCCACAGGGCGAAAGCCGCAAGTATCGTAATCCGCACATTGTAGTCAGGAAACGCGGGAAAGACGAACGATTCGGCGCGAATTACTGTCGGCACCATCACTGAGATGTTCTGAAGTTCGTACGACTGACGTGCGAAATAGATGGGCAGACTGTGAATTCAAGCGTTTCGAGGCCATCTTGAAGTATTCCGGATCAACTTCAATGCCGATGCTATTGCGACCCCAATTCAATGCCGCGAGGTTGGACGTGCCGGTTCCCATGAAAGGGTCCAGCACGGTGTCGCCGACGAAACTGAACATGCGGACAAGACGCTCCGCGAGCTCAAGCGGATAGGGGGCTGGGTGATTTCGCGTTGATGCGCCGGTAACACCCTGCCAGATCTGCTGAAACCACTTCTTATGGTTATCGTATGAAATAACACTGAGAACACGTTCCGCCAGACTCGGCGTGCGATAACCGCCCGGTTTGCGTTGCATCAAGATAAACTCGATGTCGTTCTTGATCACACAGTTGGGTTCGTAGGGCTTCCCCAGAAATCCGCCCGCGCCCTCGACTTCATACACGGCATTGGCGATTTTATGCCAAATTATTGGGGCCAAATTATCGAAGCCCAGCTTGCGACATCTTTCTTGGATCGATGCGTGTAGCGGCACGACGGCATGGCGTCCGCCGTTTTTCCGGCGCGACAAACAAACGTCGCCGACCACGCACACAAGCCGCCCGCCGGGCACCAGCGCGTCAAATCACCGTTGCCAGACTTCATCCAGTTCATTCAAGAACAATTCATAATTCTCGATGTGCCCCATCTGGCCTTCCGAATCGCGATATTCCTTCAGTGTCAAATGGGGCGGGGACGTGAGAACAAGGTGGACGCTATTGGAAGGGATTTCGGGCTGGATTCGTGAATCGGCCAGAAATATCGAATGACTCGTGGGAATTCCTTGAATGGCGGTTTCGATCTGAGCGGTCAATCGCGGATCGCGAGCGATTCTCGGAATTGCAGTTTGGGCATTGCCAAGGTCGCGCAACTCGGTCGGAACGAATCTCTCCAAGTCGCTACCGCCAACTCCGTCGACATCGTGGTTTTTGGCAAGATCGGTGGTCATGCGTTTGCTTTTTGGCAGGGCGCGATTTTTTGCGCGAAATACATTTGAACGCCTGTATACCACACGGTATCGGACTGGCATAGGTCCTGACAATTGGGTCTCGTGCGGTTGTTCGGCTCGTTCATTCGCGCTTGCGTGTGTTCGTAAACTGGATATACTGGCGGTTTTGCAATTTTCCACCGTTGGTGAGCTCGAGGCGATACGATGGGCAAGCAGTGCGACATTTGCGGTAAGGCCCCGGTGATGGGCAACCAGGTCACGATTCGCGGCAAAGCGAAGTACTTGGGCGGCGTCGGTACCAAGGTCACCGGCATTTCGCGGCGGCAGTTCAAGCCCAACCTCCAGCGCGTCCGCGTCACTACCGCCGCGGGTACGAACAAATCGCTGACCGTTTGCACCCAGTGCATCCGCAGCGGCGCCGTGACCAAGCGCGTTCGCAACGCACCGTTCAAGCTGCCAAGCTCGCCCGGGTCGAAGACCGCCAAGGCTGCGGGCTAAGCTGCTGCTCTGGTGTTTGCCGTTCAGTCTTTCCAGGCAAGCGTTCCGTGCGGCGGTGTTTCTCCAAGTGCGGTTGATCCCTCGACAGGCGCCCCGACTAGACTGGCAATGTCGCGCTTCTCGTCTTTCATGGAAATGGGTTCGCAATGAGCCTCACTCGCGAAGAAGTCGAAAGAGTTTCGCTATTGGCTCGGCTCCAGCTTACGAGCGAGGAATTGGACCTGATGACCGTGCAGATGGGCCAAATCGTGGCCTACGTCGAGTCGCTCGCGGAGCTCGACACCGAGTCGATCGAGCCGATGGCCCACGCTCTGGACGTCTCGAACGTGTTTGCCGCGGATGAGCCGCACAAAAGCCTCGACCGCGCCGCCGCTTTGGCCAATGCTCCCCACCACGATCGGGAGTTTTACCTGGTTCCCGCCGTGCTGGGCGAGTAAACATGTCACGATTGCGCCACACCGCGAGCGAAATGTTGGCTCAACTGGCTTCGGGCGAGACCACGTCGGTCGAATTGACCCAGGCCTGTCTGGGACAAATCAAAGCCCACGACGGTAGCGTCAAAGCGTTCTTGCGAGTTGACCCCGCCCGGGCTTTGGAACGGGCCGAAGAAATCGATTGCCGCCGCCGCGACGGCAAACCGCTCGGCCGGCTGGCTGGCCTGCCGGTGGCCATCAAAGATTTGCTTTGCACTGCGGGCGAGCCGACCACGTGTGGTTCGCGGATGCTGGAAAACTTCAAGCCGCCGTACGATGCCACCGTGATCGCGAAGCTCAAAGCGGCCGACGCGGTGCTTATCGGCAAGACAAACATGGACGAGTTCGCCATGGGCGGCTCGACCGAAAACTCGGCATACATGAAGACCGCCAACCCTTGGGACTTGGAGCGCATTCCCGGCGGTTCCAGTGGCGGCGCGGCTGCTTGCGTGGCAGCCGGCATGGCCCCTTTGTCAATCGGCAGCGACACGGGCGGGTCGATTCGACAGCCGGCCGGTCTGTGCGGTGTCACGGGTCTGAAGCCCACCTACGGGCGCGTCAGCCGTTATGGACTCGTCGCATTCGCCAGCAGCTTGGATCAGATCGGGCCTTTGGCGCGCACGGCCGAAGACACGGCACTGCTGTTGGAAGTGCTCGCCGGACACGACCCTCTCGATTCCACTTCGGTCAAGTCGCCGGTGCTGAAGTACAGCGAAACCGTCAAGCAGCCGCTGAAGAATTTGCGGCTCGGACTGGTGCGCGAGCACTTTGGCGAGGGGCTCGACGGAGAAGTTGAAGCGGCGGTTCGCAAAGCCGTGGAGGTTTACCAGTCGCTTGGCGCAACCGTGAAGGACGTGTCGCTGCCGCACGGCAAGTTTGGCGTGGCCACGTACTATATCATCGCGCCCTGCGAGGCTTCGAGCAACCTGGCCCGTTATGACGGAGTACACTACGGCCATCGCACGGACGAAGCGAAAATGATCGCGGCCTTGGAAGTCGAACGCAAGGCACTCGTGGCCGCGGGCCGACAGGCACAGGCCGACGCGCTCGACAATTCGCTGGTGCGCATGTATCGCCAAAGCCGGGCCGAAGGTTTCGGGCCCGAAGTCAAGCGGCGGATCATGCTCGGCACGTATGCTCTGAGCGCCGGTTACTACGACGCCTATTACCTCAAAGCTCTCAAAGTGCGCCGGCTGATCCGCAAGGATTATGACGAAGCGTTTCAGGACGTGGACTTGATCGTCGGGCCCGTGACCGCCACGACGGCGTTCAAGTTGGGTGAGAAAATCAACGATCCGCTCTCGATGTACCTGGTCGACTTGTACACGGTCAGCGCGAACCTGGCCGGCATCGGAGGCGTCGCTTTTCCTTGCGGGTTTAGTGCCGCCGGATTGCCGATCGGGTTGCAATTGCAGGCCCCGCCCTTCGAGGAAGAACGGCTGTTGCGGGCAGCGCACATGTTCCAGCAGGCCACGGACTGGCACCAGCGGTTTCCGGCAATGGTCCCATGAATTTTCGGTTTGAAGTTTTCCCAGAATAAAGCCGTGTCAAAACCTTACACGACCATCATCGGCCTGGAAGTTCACGTGCAGTTGCAGACGCGCACGAAGCTGTTCTGCCGTTGCAGCACGAAATTCGGGGCCCCGCCGAACACGCAAACCTGCCAGTTGTGCATCGGCATGCCCGGCACGTTGCCGATGATGAACCGCGAGGCTTTCCGGTTATCGCTAAGGACGGCTTTGGCGCTCAATTGCCAGATCGCGCAGTTCACCAAGTGGGATCGCAAGCAGTATTACTATCCGGACCTGCCGAAAGGCTATCAGATCAGCCAATATGATCTGCCCTTTAGCCACGACGGCTGGCTCGAAATCAGCGATCCCAAGGGCCGGTTCGAGGCCAAACGCATCGGCATCATCCGGGCCCATCTGGAAGAAGACGCCGGCAAGAGCATGCACGATGAAGTGGCAGGCCTGGCCGACAGCAAAATCGATTTGAATCGCGCTGGCACGCCGCTGTTGGAGATCGTGAGCCAGCCCGACATGCGCTCAGCGCTCGAAGCCAAAGCGTATCTCGCGGAGCTCAAATTGCTGCTGACGTACCTGGGTGTATCCGATTGCAACATGCAGGAAGGCAGTTTGCGGGTTGACGCCAACATTAATTTGCACGTCGACACCCCGGACGGCAAAGTGGCGACGCCGATCGTGGAAGTGAAGAATATGAACAGCTTCCGCGCCGTCGAAAAGGCCATGGAATACGAAGAGATTCGACACTTCCAGGTTTGGGAAGAGACGCATCAGCGGCTGGGCGATGTGCCGAAACAGACCCGTGGCTGGGACGACGTCGCCAACGTCACGCGCGGCCAGCGACACAAGGAAGAGTCGAGCGATTATCGCTACTTTCCCGATCCGGATCTCGTGCCGGTACGCGTGTCGATCGAGGAAATCGACGCCGCCCGTGAGTCGTTGGGCGAATTGCCTGCCGATTTGCGGCATCGGTTGGAGCAGACCCACGGGATCAAACCCTACGACAGCGACGTGCTGGTCAGCGCGGGTCGGCCGCTCGTCGATTATTTCGTCGAGTTGGCCGAAATTTGCGGCGACGGCAAGCTGGCCAGCAATTGGGTGCAGCAGGACGTCATGCGCACGCTGAACGAGCAGAAAATCGAAATCGAAAAATTTTCGATGCGCCCTAACACGCTCTGCGAGCTGCTCAAGGCGATCCAAGCCGGCCAGATCGATACCAGCCGAGCGCGCGAAGTGTTCATCGAGATGGTCGCCTCGAGGCGCTCGGCCGCCGAAGTGATGAAGGCTCAAGGCATCGAAAAAGTCGACGAGAGCGAATTGATCGAGCTTTGCAAGGAATTGATCGCGGCGAACCCGAAAATCGTAGCCGACATCCAGTCGGGTAAGCAGCAAGCGGCCAGCAATCTAATCGGTCAGGCCAAGAAGCGGAACCCGAACGTCAGCCCGGGCCGGTTTCGAGAGATTGTGTTGGAGTTGGTCGCGAAGATGTAATTCGATCGGCCACGCATGCCTTCCCTCATCACGCTGACTACCGATTTCGGCTCCGACAGCCCTTACGTGGCGGCGATGAAAGGGGTGATCCTGTCGATCAATCCGGTGGCCACGCTCGTGGATATTACGCACGCAATTGCACCGCAAAATATCCGCCAGGCGGCCCTCGTGCTGGCCGATTCCACGCCCTGGTTTCCGCCTGAGACGATTCATCTGGCCGTGGTCGACCCGGGCGTGGGCACGAAACGTAAAATTATTTATGCCCGAATCGGCGAGCATCACTTTATAGCCCCTGATAACGGCCTATTAAGCCGTTTGGCGCTTAGGACTCAGCCCTCTACAATCATTACCGTTGCTGACCCCAGCTATTGGCTACCCGTGGTGTCGACGACATTTCATGGGCGAGACATCATGGCGCCGGTAGCGGCTCGGCTCAGCTTGGGACTGGAGCCGGCGCGACTAGGGCCGCAACAGCATGAAATCGAGCGACTCGAATGGTTGGAGGCTCGCGTGACCGAGAAAAAAATCGAAGGCACCGTACAATCGATCGATTCGTTTGGCAATTTGATCACCAACATCCCGGCCGATGCGCTGGTGAACGTGCCCCGCGGCGAAGAAGTAGCCATTTTGTGTGACGAACACGAGACGCACGGCATCTTCAATGCCTACGCCGATCAGCCCGAGATGACCCTGATCGCGCTGGTCGGATCCAGCGGACATTTGGAACTGGCCATCGTTGGCGAAAGTGCGGCCATGATGTTGGGTGTCCGCGTGGGCACGCCGGTGACGGTGGCCTGGTAGCTTGCGGTTCGATGGCGGGAAAAGCGCGTCAATGCTCAAGCCACACCATACGGCGCTCAAGCCAAACCAATCGGCGCCCAAGCCAAATCATCCGGCCGAACCGACCCCTGCGGAGCTAGCACGCTGGGACCGCGAAATCGTCTGGCACGCCTTTACGCAGATGAGCGAGTACGAGCCACTCATCATCGAGCGCGCCCTAGGCTGTTCCCTGTTCGACATCGAAGGTCGCGAGTACTTGGATGGCGTCGCCAGCGTCTGGTGCAATGTGCACGGCCACCGCCACCCCAAGCTCGACGCCGCAATCCGCGAGCAGCTCGATAAAGTCGCACACGTGACTAGCCTGGGTTCTTCCAACCCCACGACGATCAAGCTTGCCAAGCGGCTGACCGAAATCGCGCCCGAGGGTTTGGAGCACGTATTCTTCTCGGATAGCGGCGCCACGGCGGTCGAAGTCGCGCTCAAGATGGCGCTGCAATACTGGCGGCAGCGCAGCGACCCGCGACCGGAAAAGACGACGTACCTGGCGCTCGGGAATGCCTATCACGGAGATACGCTGGGCAGCGTGAGCGTGGGGGGCGTCGAGCGATTCCATGCGATGTTCGGTCCGCTGTTGTTCGAAGTGCTGCGCGCACCGTCGCCCGACATGTACCGCTTGCCGCCCGGCGTCACATCCGAAACCGCATTACCCTACTATCTGGCCGCCGTAGAAGAGATTCTGTCCACCGAACACGAGCGGATCGCGGCCGTGGTGATCGAGCCCTTGGTCCAAGCCGCTGCCGGCATGGTCGTGCATCCTGTCGGATATTTGCGCGGACTGCGGGAATTGACGCGTCGCTATGGTGTGTTATTGATTGCCGACGAAGTGGCGGTCGGCTTTGGGCGCACCGGCACGATGTTCGCCTGCGAGCGGGAGCAAGTTGAGCCGGACTTACTCTGCCTGGCTAAGGGGCTGACCGGGGGCTACATGCCGGTGGCCGCGACGCTGGCCACGAATGAAATCTGGCGAGCGTTCTTGGGAACTTACGCCGAGTCAAAAACATTCTTCCACGGCCACACGTACGGCGGCAATCCGCTGGGCGCGGCGTTGGCGCTCGCCACGCTCGATGTATTCGAGGAGGAGCAGACAATCGAGAATCTGGCGCCAAAGATTGCGCGGTTGAGCGAGCATTTGGCGAGAATCGCAAAACATCCGCAAGTGGGCGACGTCCGTCAATGCGGCATGATCGGCGCGGTCGAGCTGGTTCGCGACCGAGCGACCAAGGAGCCGTATCCTTGGGAGGAAAAATGGGGCCAGCGCGTTTGCAACTGGGCACGCGAGCAGGGCGTGCTGCTGCGCCCGCTGGGCAACGTCCTGGTAATTATGCCTCCCCTATCCGTTAGTCTTACGCAACTGGACAGAATCGCGCTGGCGTTGGAAGGCGGCATCGTTGCCGTCACGGAGCGCTGAGATTCCGCGGACCGATGGACGGCGAATCCCGTCGCGCTATTGGGCCGACGATTTGCTGCCGTTGGGCGATGCGGCAATCGGCATTCCCATCAGTAGCGGCCGGGCGGCTACTGAGTAGCCCAACGAATAGAGCTCTTTCTTGAGCTTGCGGTATTCGGCAAAGCTGTCGGGATACGTCCAAATGGTCACCGTGTATTGCCGCGGCGAGAGCATTTCGAGCCGATCTCGCAATTGCGATTTGGCTGCCAGGGCCGCGTCGATCGGTTCGCCAAGCTGGCTCGATGCTGGCAAGAATTCGATGTGGGTGACCGTTACATAGCTGCCTTGGCGAGAGTCGAACCGCTCCATGAAGTATTTCAAACGGAACCCGCCGACGGGACCGATGATGTCGGAAACCTCGGTTTGGCTATCGAGACTGCGAGCAGCGTCGTGCATCGTCGAACGGAGTCTGTCGAGCAAGGCTTCGAAGGGTATGAAGGTCAGCCGGCCTCCGATCAACTGGAAGTGGGCTTCTTTTCCATCCACTGTTTTTCCGAGTGGCGTGGGATAGCTTTCCACTTCAATGGTTTTCGGCGCTGTACTGCTCTGGGCGCGTCGACGTTCGGATTCAAGCCGCGAGAGTTCGTCGGCGGCCAACGCCAAGTCGCGATCGACGTCATAACGCTTGCGAGCCTGATCATCGAGCGCTGCGCGCCGCTCGGCCAACTGCCGCTCGATGGCCGAGATTAGAGTATTCACCTGACCGCGCTCGAACGAACGCGCCTCAAGCTCTCGGTTGACCGTGGTCATTTGTGCCGCGATCCGGTGTACGTCTTGCTCGACGGCAATCGCCTCGGCCCGTTCGGCCGTCAAGTCTTCGGGTGCCGTCAGGCCAAACGGAAATTTCTTCGCGCGGATGCCGACGACGATCACCAGAATGATCAGAATGCCGACGCAATTCGTGATCACGTCCAGAAAGGACGAGTCGTTATTGACGTCATGATCGGTTGGCGGTCTACGAGCCATAGCTTGAATTCTCTTCGGCGTTATTTACGCGTTGTTTTCTTGGGCTGCTTGACCATCGATTGGGGTGGGCGTTCGTGGACGTCCATGCCGCTGTCGGCCAGCAGGGCCTTGACTTCTGCATAGCGGTCGGCTGCACCCGGCTTGACATCCATCACCAGGGTTGGCCGCCAGTAGAGGCCTTTGCCGGCAGTACCCCAGCCTTTCATGTGTTGCCATACGTCGGCGACGAACTCGTCCATGCTTTCTTGCGCTTTGGGCGCGAGCCGGACTTCCTTCGGCAACTCATTCTTGCTTTCCGGTTGGATGACCAGCCGGTCGTTGTGGCACTCGATCAGAATCGGCCGCGTGGCCGCGGCCGTGCCCATGCCGGCATCGGGAAGGCCCCAGTCACGTCCGCGCGTTTTAGCCATGCTCACGGTCTTGGTGGCTTGCGCCCCTCCAAATGCAGGACTGCCCATCGACATGCTGCCGTCGGGCGACTGGCCCGGTGATCCGGACGAGCTTGATCCGCCCTGGGCACCCGAGCTGCCGGATGCAGTTGAGCCACTTTGCGAGTTGGAGGTTCCCGCCCGCGCCGAACCGCCACCTTGAGAGCTTGCCACAGACGAGTCGTTGCTTGTGCTATTGCCGGCCTTCGCAGTCGAGCTTCCAGAGGTTTGACCATAGCGGCTGGTCCCGTTTCGCGTGCCAGCCGAGCCGTCGCTCGTGTCTTGAGTGCCGTCGGAGGCGCCACCGCTGGAACTTTCATCACCGCCCGCGGCCTTGGTTCCGTCAGAGTTAGCGCGACTGGCATAGCGATCGGTTGTTCCCGAACTTTGACCACCTCCGCCACTTCCAGTTTTCGAGCCGTTTTGAGTGGAGCCTAATCCGGCGTAGGTTTCTTGCGGACCGTAGCTGCTCCCGCCATTCCCGCGCGCGTCGGCGGGCGCTGTGCCGTTGCGGGTGCCACCGAACATTCCGGTGCCGGTGGTCCCACCGTTTCCGTCTCCGCCAGGCTCCGTGCCGTTGCCGGAAGTACCACTTCCGCGGGCCCAGTTCGTGCCGAGCGAGTCCCATCCGCCCCCTCCTCGCCCGCTCGAGGCGCCAGAGCGGCCGCCGCCACGAGATCCTCGCTCCGTGACAAATCCACCCCGAGAGCTGGCATGCAGCGCGGCCCGAGGCGCGCGTTCGCGGGCCATTTCTCGCGTCGCCAGCACCAGCTCACGCATGCGCATGCGGGCATCGGCAACTACGCTGCGAGTCAATTCGGCCAATTGGGGATCGGCCTCTGGGAATTTGAGGTCCCAGTCCGAACCGACCAGTTCGTAGCCGAAGTCCGCACCCCACGAATCGAGCGCCGAACGAGCCGCGTAGTATGCTTCGACTCCCTCGGGTCGCACCAGCATCAGTGGATACGGTTCTTCCGCAGGCTTTCCTGGGGTTGGTGGCGATTGGCGAGCCCAATATTCGCGAATGCCACGCAGGGCCGATGCCAGCGGATTGCCCGGACCAAGAAATCCCGCGAAATCTTCAGGTGTCAGCTCGATCCCCTCGGGCTGTAGGATGATTGAACCTGGGCGGCATTCGATATAGATCGGCCGGCGGTGTGTGGTATTGGGTCCCTCGTAGGGAACGACCGAATAGCTTGTGGCGTTTTGTTGAGCGTCGAGACGCGCTTGCTTCAGGGCCTCGCGCGCCTGGTCGACCTTTTCCTGGGCAGTGGCAAGATCGGCCAAGGCCCGTTCACGCTCTCGTGCTTTGGAAGTTCCAACGCGGTCCAGTTCGGCCGCCGCGATTTTCAATTGATTGAATCGGTCGAGCAGTCGGCGCTGATGATCTTCGACGTGGCTGAGTTGCAGCCGCGCGTCGGAAAGTTGGGCCTCGGTTTTGGCACGGGAGTCTTTCAATTGGGCAATGCGCCACTGCAAGCTCTCGCGGTCTTCGGCAGACTCCGGATCTTCCGCGGCGGCCACGGATTGCGACTTCTGGGTAGCCTCGACTTCGCCGTGACGGGCAAAGGCGTGGACCAACACCAGGAGCGCTCCCATGGTGCAGACCATGGCATCCAGGAACGAAAACATCTGTACGCCGCCCGTCGGCCTTTGCCTTCTCATGCAATAGGACCTCGGGGCGAACGAGGTTCACGCGCAGCACAAAGCCAATCGAGTGCTGGAAGCAGTGCAATCAAAACAGCGGAAACCTCTCTGCTGAAACCTTGGGCGTGGAACCACGCCGGCTGGACCTTAAAATCGGCGTAAACGCTACAGTTTATGAAGGAAAGTGGCCAGAGCGAGTCGCCACCGCCACACGTGCTAGCAGTCGCCTTTGAAGCAGACGCAACGAACGTACGCTAGCGCTCGCTGCCAAGCGTTACTGACTACGGAATCGGAAAATTTTGCCAAAGTGCAGGGCAACGCCGGGCCGATACTCCTTGCGTCAGCTTCAAATCAAGACGTCGCAAGGAACTCACAGCGGAGGCGGCGAAACTCAATCGCTCGCTTACCGACACACTGCGAACAGAATTGGCGTATTCCCAGGGGGGATTTACAGTCCGGTGATGGTCCAACGCGGACCTCCCGGACTGTTTCCATTGACAGACACCCGGCCAGCCAATTTTGGGCCTAATCTGCATACGTCGCGAAACAGTGAGGCGTTTCCCACAGCCGAGCTTCGACAATCGGAATGCCTTGGCTTTTTGCGTAGTCGAAAATCAGCTTGGCAATGTTCTCGGCTGTAGGGTTGGTGTCGACCAAGTACAGCGGCTCCCCCAGTTTCTCCAAATACGGCCGCGCCGGGTCATCGCGATGCAGGATCATGCGATGATCGAGGTTTTCATCGATCCAATTGCTCACGATTCGTTTGATGTCCGAGAAGTCGACCACCATTCCGCGCTTGTCCAAACTGGCCGATTCAATGGCAATCACGGCGCGGCCGTTGTGCCCGTGCAAATACTTGCACTTGCCTTCGTAGTTCAATAGCCGGTGACCGTAGCAGAAATCGATTTCGCGCGTGACTCGGAACATAGTGAACGGGTCTCCTCAAGCCATCGGCGTCTTGACGGCATACTGGGTAGGGTCTGGGATGCCTGCTTCGCGAAATGCGAGTTGGCGTTCAGCGCACTTGTTGCACTCGCCGCAATGTTTGCCCGCAGTGGGGGCCAGGCACGAAAAGGTACTCTCCAGCGGGGCGAATCGCCCAAGTTGCATCACTTGCTGTTTGGTGAACATGGCAAACGGACGCACCAATTCGACATGCCCCGAAACGGCCCGATCCATGGCGGTCTCGAATTGGCGGAAGAACAGCTCCGTAGCGTCTGCAAAGGGGTTGCCGCTGAGCGCACCCAGGGCCAACTGCTCGACGCCGTTTAGCCGGCACCAGACCTGGGCTTTCACCATTAGTAGCGGGTTGCGCCCAGGCAAGTAAACGTGGTCGTCCGGATCTTGAGCGCCGGGGACATCCTGGCCCGTGACGCTCCAGTGGTTCACGTAGAGATCGGCCAGCGGCAACTTGAGTACGACGAGATCATCGAGCAGGCCGGCATTGATTGCGCGTAAGAAACGGCAGGCGCAGCGCAGCTCGTCGGCTTGCCAGAACAAGCCGCTATCGATGTAAACAGGCCGGACTCGATGTTCCTCGGCCACCAGGTGTGCCAGCAGAATCGAGCTATCGAGGCCGCCACTGAACAGAACCGCCACGGACGATTTCACAGCTATCAAACTCATTAAAATGGAACGCTAGCGAACCAGCCAAGCTAAGCAGCACGAGCAGGGGTTATTGTAGAAGTTGCGTCCGGCGCGGGGGAGTGGACCCGTGGCTGTATCTGATGGGGCGATGGCTAAAACGACCGGGAGTTGGACTTGCCCGGCGGACTTGGGGGCACTACACTCGCGACCCCTAAAACCCTTTCTTTCCGTCCGTTCGGACCAACAACGACAACTGGTGCTTCCAAGACAGTACACATCGCCCGAAAAGGCGAGGCGTGGGCGTTGTAGATTCCGCAGGCGATCGGCCGAGAAGAGTGGGCTCCGGAAGGGACTTAGGTCTGCACGAGGGCCGTGCGGAGCGTTTAAAACAGCGTTCGGAACTCGCGTGTATCTGCTTTGAAGCCAAGGTGCTACGGCGACAGGGCGGGGCGTCAGTCTGGGCAAAATAAGTGTTGAATTGGAAATCGGTGCTTTTAGAATGGAGTTGGCGCACCGATTTCCGCCAAACTCCTAAGCGAAAGGTGACTTATGAGAATTGCGGTTGTCGGTGCCACAGCAGTTGCAAGTCTTGTGTTCGCCCTGGCAATGGTCGCGTTGATGCCGAGTGCGGGCTTCGCCCAAAAAGCGATTGCCCCATCCATCGGTGGAAACAGTGGACTGATTACCCTGGCCACGAGTATCGGAGATCACCAGCAGTTGACGGTGATTGACCCTGAAACTCGCACCATGTCGGTCTACCATATCGATTCTGCGAAGGGCGAAATCGAGCTCAAGAGCGTACGCAACATTTATTACGACCTGAAGATGCTAGAGTTTAACGGCACGAG
>JAYVCO010000028.1:0-7499 GCA_043749935.1 Planctomycetia bacterium | reverse complement strand
GCAGGCGGAACAAGTCTGCTGGTGCTTTTTCGAGTGGTCTGCTAATCTGGGCAGCGTAGTCATCGAGTTGCATCGTCAGTGGCGTCACGTGGAATAGGGAAGGTACGCGGAAATGAAGGCCAATCTTGCCAAGCCCAAGTTACGGCGCGAGCAGCTCGCACCGGGCGATTCGCTGTGCAATCATTGCACGGCCAAGTGTTGTCGGTATTTTGCCCTGCCGATCGAAGAGCCGACCACGCTCGAGGACTGGGAATTCGTTCGCTGGTATTTATTGCACGACTCGGCGACGGTGTTCAAAGAAGACGAAACCTGGTATTTACTCGTACACACGGAGTGCAAGCACCTCGGGGCCGACAATCGTTGCGGCATTTATCACACCCGGCCGCTGATCTGCCAGGACTACTCCACCGACAATTGCGAGTACGAGGATGACTGGATGTACGACCAGTACCTCGAAACGGCCGAGCAGGCGGGAGAATTTGCCGAAGCGATCCTGCCTCGAAAAAAAGGCCAGAGTATTCGCAGCGCCAAGCCGCCACTGCTGCCAATTCTGGCGAGCTGAGTGAAAAAGTGAGCGACATCAAACGCATCGAACCCCGAACTCTCAAGGGCTTCCGCGATTATCTGCCGGAAGCCATGATTCCGCGCGAATGGTTGATCGATACGGCGCGGCGGGTCTACCGGTCGTATGGCTTCAGCCCCATCGATACGCCGGCGCTCGAATATCTGGAAATCCTGACTGGCAAGGGGAGCGAAGAGACCGACAAGCAACTCTATAAATTCCAAGATCATGGCGATCGCTGGGTTGGGCTAAGGTTCGATTTGACCGTGCCTTTGGCCCGGTTTGCGGCGCAACACATTGGCCAACTTGGCACTCCTTTCAAACGCTACCACATTGCCGCTGTGTGGCGCGGCGAAAACACCCAGCGCGGCCGCTATCGCGAGTTCATGCAATGCGACTTCGACACCATTGGCACGCACGCTCTGGCGGCCGATATCGAAACCACGCTCGTCATTCACGACCTGTTTCAAGCCTTGCGAATTCCCGAATTCACGATCAACGTCAATAACCGTCAGGTACTGACGGGCATGCTCGAACTGTTTGGCCTGGCCGAGCAGGCGACGCCCATGTTGCGGGCGCTCGACAAACTGGCCAAGATCGGGCGCGATAAAGTCGCCGCCGAAATGATCGCCTCCGCCGGCGCAACCCCTGAACAGGCCGACCGCGTCCTGCGACTTTCCGAAATCAGCGGCACCAATGAAGCCGTGCTCGGCGAATTGGAAAAGCTGGTCGAAGGGAGCGAAAAAGGGCAGGCGGGCGTGGCGAAATTGGCCGAATTAGTCGCCGCCGTTCGAGCCGCGGGTGTTGACGCCGGCCGTGTGCGGATCACGCCCTCGATTGCCCGTGGCTTGGACTATTACACTGGTACCGTGTTCGAAACATTTTTGGACCGCCTGCCAGGAATCGGTAGCGTCTGCTCCGGAGGGCGATACGACAACCTGGCAGAGCTCTATACGAAAGAACAGTTACCCGGCATCGGCGCCTCGCTCGGGCTCGACCGTTTGTTGGCGGCGATGGAAGAACTGCAGATGGTGGAAAAGGTCAGCACGCCGGCCCCAGTCTTCTTGGCCTTTTTCGACGCCAATCGACTGCACGATTATTTGCGGCTGGCCGCGCAGATTCGCGCGACGGGTGTGGGCGTGGAGTTTTATCCAGAGCCAAAGAAACTGGGCCAACAGCTCAAATATGCCGACCGTCGCGGCTTTCGCTTGGCCCTGATTGCCGGAGACCGGGAATTCGCCGAGGGCAACTGCCAGATCAAGGATCTAGCGACGGGCTCGAGCACGACGGTATCGCTCGCCGATGCGCCGGCGGCCATCGTCGAGCAACTGAAGAACTAGATCGTCTTTTCCAGCAGGGATCGTTCCATGTAGAACTGATCCCAACGGGCTGTCAGATTGACGCTCGTCAAAGCTACGCGACGCTGCACGAGCGTCAACTCGGCGTCGATCTCACCGATCCGACTCTAGAAAAATTCATGCACGCGTGGTTACCCAGCGGGTGAAAACGCAAATACGCCGAGGCAGGCGTTGCGTACGCGGGGAGTTCACGAGCCAGGAAGAAGTGTTCGCGACAGCGGGCAGTGCGCTTTAGGCACCAGTCGGCGCACAAGGGCTCGAATTGCGGCTCACCAGTCGGAAAAAATGAAATTGTGGAACTGTCCCGAATACAAAGAAACCAGAGCCGATTGTCAACTCGATTCCGAAAGATTTCGGGGTAGCCCAAAGCTGGAGCTAAAAAGTGCGAAAACACGTCCCGGCCGGCGAGGGTTGCGATGTCCGCAGAGGGCAATTGAGAGCGACTCGGGGGACTTCGAGCCGGCCTAAACTGACCGGCCCAGGCTGACGTACTCTTTCGGGTTTCCTGGAAATTCGGCTAAGATGCACACTTAACCAGTTCCACCCCAGACTCACTGCTGTCGTTCAAGATGGCCAATCGAGATAATCACTACGAAGCCGCCTTCGAGGGGTACCTGCGTGAAAACCGGGTGCCGTACGTGGCGGTGGACGAAGCCAAACGGAGCCGCTGGGCCGAGGGTTCCATCAAGAGCTTGGACTTTATCGTCTCGCCGCCCGGCGGAGCGGCCTGGCTAGTTGACGTCAAAGGACGTCGCTTCCCGTCGGGCGAGCAAAAGCAATATTGGAAGAATTGGTCCACCCGCGACGACTTGGTGAGCTTGGCTCATTGGGAACGTCTTTTTGGCAGCCAATTTGGTGGGCTGTTCGTGTTCGCTTATAATGTGGTTGGCGATCGCTCGCCGCTTCCGGCGGAACGATTGTTTGAGTTTCGCGGTGGTTTGTACGGGTTTGTCGGAATTAGGCTGCACGAATACGCGACACGTGCCCGGCCGATCTCGCCGCGCTGGGATACCCTGGCGATGCCGACGGCCGAGTTTCGACAGTTGGCCGCTCCGATCGAGCGTTTTATTAGTTGCCCCCTACCCTTGGCCTCGGAAGTGTGAACAAAGATGAAGCCTCTTGCAAAGACGATTGAAAATTGTGTCGGATCAGCGCGCCAGATAGCGTGCGTAGCGTTGATCGCTTCTCTGTGCCTTTTCGACACGAGCGTGTCATGGGCGGCGAAAAAGAAAGCCGAAGCCGAGGCCGCGCCGACGAAAAGCTACGTCGTCCCCTACATGATCGTGCTCGTCCTGCTCGGGGGCGGGCTGATGGCCGTTTGTCGGCCAAGCGGCCGACACGACAAAATGGACGACATGAACAAGAAGGACGAGGAAGAGTAAGCACGCGAAGACGTGGGATCACGACGGGTGCTTCAAAGACGCCGCGACCCAAGTTCTACGATGGTTTAGTCGAGTCGCGGTTTGAAGAACGCCGCGATCTCGTGCACGACCGTTTGCTGCTCGGCGGCCGTCAATTCCGAGAAGATCGGCACGGCCAACGTCTCTTTCGCCGCGCGCTCGCTTTCCGGCAGACTGCCCGGGCCATAGCCCAGCTCTCGAAAGCATTCTTGCAAGTGCAGCGGCACCGGATAGTAAATCTCGGAGCCGATTTTCCTGTCGGCCAGGTGCGCACGCAACGCGTCGCGTTTGCCGTCGGGCACTCGAATCACGTATTGGTTCCAGACGTGTCGGCAATGAGGTGCGACCAGTGGCAGACTCAGGATTCGATCAAGTCGGCAGGCGGCGAACATCTCGCCATAGCGCCGCGCGTTGGCCTGCCGAGCGGCGGTCCAGTATTCGAGGTGCGGCAGTTTCACGTTGAGCACGGCCGCTTGCAACGAATCCAAGCGGCTGTTAATGCCCACGACTTGGTGGTAGTACCGCGGTTGCATGCCGTGTCCGCGTAGTAATTGCAGCTTGTCGGCCAGCTCCTTGGTGCGCGTGGTGAGCAAGCCCCCGTCGCCAAAGCCACCGAGATTCTTTGTGGGATAAAAGCTCAGGCAGCCCACCTGGCCCCAGCTTCCGGCGCGACGGTGTTCGAATTCAGCGCCGACCGCCTGGCACGCATCCTCGATCACCGGAATCTTGTGCCGATCGGCAATGGTCATGATGGCCCGCATGTCGGCGCACTGGCCATAGAGGTGTACCGGAATGATCGCTTTGGTGGCCGGCGTGATCCGGGATTCGAGCAGTCGCGCATTGAGATTGAAAGTCGTCGGCTCGATATCGACGAACACCGGCTTTGCTCCCAGTCTCGAGGCAGCGCTGGCGGTGGCGAAAAACGTGTAACTGGGCATCAACACTTCGTCGCCGGGACCGACTCCATAAGCCATCAGAGCCAAGAGCAACGCGTCGCTGCCCGACGCACAGGCCACCGCATGGGGCACTTGGCAGTAGGTGGCCAGCGCCTTTTCGAGTTGTTCGCAATCGGGCCCGAGCACGAACCGGCCGCTATCGCAGACCCGTTCGATGGCCTCGATCAAACTGCGACGAATCGTCTGATACTGTCGCTGAACGTCTAGTAGTGGAACGCCCGCCGTTGAAGGGGAGTGAATCGGTGCGGCAACGTGGGCCAATACGTGTTCCGAGGGAGCGACACTCATCTACTTCACCTGTGATACGGTACCGGGACTGCAAAGCTTGTCAGCCGGCGGTGATCGAACCGGACGCCAGTGACGAGCTGGCGAACAGTACTAGAATTGAAGCGAACGCGTCAAGGCCGCTGCTGGCACATTCCGTGGCTTCCCGGAATCGCCCGGAAACCGATACGCTGAGGCAGTGCCATTGGCAAGATTTGAGCGGCGGGATAACCAACGCTTGCACTCACCAGCCAGCAGGATCCCAGGTTAACCATCGGGTTCGTGATTCGAGCGACGAGCAAACACAATCGACGGTTTGCTTAGTGGCTATATCGCCGGGTCGATTGGTGCCTTGCTGGCCTTGCGCACCTGGCCGTCGAACGGGCGCGCCGCCACGTTGACGGCCATTTTTGCTTGCGCTACAATCCTCACAGGCCTTCCTGCCCCGTTGTCGCGGCGTTCTTGCAGCCCTCTGAAGTCGATTTAATGGTTCGTTTTTTGCCACCGATTTTGCTTGTCGCGCTACTTTGTGCGACCACGATTGAAGGTTGGCGAGGAACGACCGGGGGGGACGCCAGGCTCATCAAGATCGTCTCTAGCCTGCCACGGACCGGCAGTGCCAAAGCCCAGACAGACACGATCGTCAACGGCATCAAGATCGCCCTGGCCGAGGCCGACGGGAAAGCTGGCGGCTTTCGAATCGAGTATGCCGACTGGGACGATGCAACCGCAGGCGCCGGCCAGTGGACGGCCGAAGCAGAAACGGCCAATGCGGCCCGTGCGGTTCGCGATCCGGACGTGATGGTTTACATCGGCACCTACAACTCGGGGGCCGCCAAGATCTCGATGCCGATCCTCAACAAGGCCCACCTGTTGATGATCAGCCCCGCGAATACTTGGCCCGGACTGACCAAACCCGACAAGGGCGATCCGGGCGAGCCGGCCATCTATCAACCAACGGGCGAAGTCAACTACGTGCGCATGGTTCCCACAGACGACCTGCAGGGACCCTCGGGTGCCGCCTGGGCCAAGGAACTAGGTGCCAGGCGAATCTACGTGCTCGATGACAACGAAGTGTACGGCAAGGGCATCGCCACGCTGTTTATCGAAGCTTGTCAGGATCTGGGTCTGGAAGTCCTGGGGCACGAGAGTATCGACTCGAAAGCTCAGGAATTCAAACCGCTGATGGCCACGATCAAAGGCCTCAAGCCGGACCTGGTGTATTTTGGCGGCACTACACAATCCAAAGGCGGCCAGATTGCCAAGGATATGGTGGCCGCGGGACTCGACTGCAAGTTGATGGTCCCGGATGCCTGTTATGAAGAAGCCTTCATTCATTCAGCCGGAGCGGAAAACCTCAACGACCGCTGCTACGTAACCTTTGGCGGACTGCCCCCGGAAGAGCTCAAGGGCCCGGGCAAGGCATTCGTCGAAAAATACACGAAGCGTTACGGCGCTCAACCCGAAGGCTACGCGATCTACGGCTATGAGGCCGGCAAGGTGGCGCTGGAGGCTATTTCGCGCGCGGGAGTCAAGGATCGCGCAGCCATCCTGAAAGCCTGCCTGTCGATCGAGAATTTCGACAAGGGGGCGTTGGGAACCTGGTCGTTCGACAAGAATGGCGATGCCACGATCAAAACCATTAGCGGCAACATCGTTCACGATGGACACTTTCGGCTTGTCAAACTTCTCGGGGAATAATCGTCAGACGCCGCAGGCGCTCCGGGCGCGGGTGCGCCTCGATGGAGGACGCCCGTCTTGATGTTGCCTTTGCTCCTGGCCGCCGCAGACGCCTCGGGTCCCTGGGAGACGTTTTTGCAGTATGCGCTCATTGGGCTGACCAACGGCGCGCTGTTTGCGCTGATTGCCTTGGGCTACACGATGGTCTACGGAATCATCGAGCTGATCAATTTTGCCCACGGCGACGTCTTCATGCTCGGCGCTTTTCTAGCGCTGGCGTTGATCGGCGCATTAGGACTCGAGGATGCCAATCCGGGCATGTTGTGGATCGGTATTGGGGTGTTGCTTGTCGTCGTGCCCATATTCTGCGCGACACTGAACATGGCGATCGACCGCGTCGTTTATAAGCCGCTGCGCCGAGCGCCAAAGCTCGCGCCCTTGGTATCGGCCATCGGCGTGTCGTTCATCCTGATGAACGTCGGGCTCTTGTGGGGCGGCGCTGCCGATCGCCACTTTCCGGACCTCGTCTCGAGGCAGAATCTGCTGGGCGAGACCGCCGGTTTGAGCTTTACAGTCAAAGACCTGATGGTCGTGGCCATTACGGTTCCGATCATGATCGCGCTGACTTTGTTCGTAAAAATGACCCGACTGGGCAAGGCGATGCGGGCCACGGCCCAGGATCCCGTGGCGGCCCAACTGATGGGTATCAACGTCGATCGCGTGATCGGCGCCACGTTTGCCCTCGGCGGAGCGCTGGCTGGTGCGGCCGCGGTCATTTATGGGCTGTACATCAACACCGTCAGCTATCAAATGGGTTTTCAAAACGGCCTCTACGCCTTCACGGCGGCCGTGCTGGGTGGCATTGGCAATATTCCCGGCGCCGTGCTCGGTGGCCTGGTCATTGGGCTGGCCCGCTCGTTCGGCAGCGGCTATGTCGGCGAGCGCTGGACCAGCGCGCTGGTGTTCGTCATCTTGATCACGATTCTCGTTTTCCGGCCATCTGGACTGCTCGGCTCGCGCACCAGGGAGAAAGTATGAGTTCGCTTTCTCTCAATCGGTTGCCGCTATGGCCATTTTATCTGGGATTGCTGCTCTTTTATCCGCTCCTGGTCTATCCGGAAGATGTGCTGTTCCGGCTGACCGAAATCTCGATGGGAATGCAGCTCACGTATATCTTCATCTACGCGATCCTCGCCCTCGGGCTGAACGTGGTCGTCGGCTACACCGGTCTGTTGCACCTGGGCATTGCCGCGTTTTTCGGCATTGGGGCCTACATCAC
>JAYVCO010000027.1:0-6263 GCA_043749935.1 Planctomycetia bacterium | reverse complement strand
GCCGGTATCGGCCGCTCTTGCGATCTACGAAATAGGCGCGCTCGATGTTTGCGGGTCGCTAAGGTACTGAAAACACAATTGATCAGATCGCGCGAAAGGGGGTGTTGCGAGTCTGGGGTGGTTGGAAAGATACCTTGACAGCCTCGCAGCCAGAGTATTAATGAAGTGCGATCTGCTAGTACCGGTCGCATCGATCGTAGGGGAGCTTGACGCGCCTTCGCAGGCCGAAGAGACGAAACCACTCGGTCAACTTACCGATAGGAAAGCACGCTGGGCATGGGCACTTACAGCTAGAAATGCCCGATTGGGACGGTTAATCGGTGCGGATGGGCGCCCTCGACACGTGAAGCGCCGCATCAGCCGAATGAAGCGATCAAAGTAAGCCAACACAGTCGGTTCATTAAGACATGGCTAACGGACGGATAATGTAGGGACGATACCCAGAGCGCCTAAATTAACACGTGATTGTGAGCATGGCCAAAAAAACCATAAATAAAGACGGCAAATCTTTGGTGATCGTCGAATCGCCTGCCAAGGCGCGAACGATCAGCAAGTTTCTCGGCCAAAACTTCACGGTCGAAGCCAGCATCGGTCACGTTCGCGACCTGCCCCAGGGAGCCAAGCAGATCCCGGCTCAATATAAAGGAGAAGACTGGGCCTATCTGGGTGTGAACGTCAATCAAGACTTCGATCCGATCTATATCATCCCCCCCGGAAAAACGGCCCAAGTCCGCAAGCTCAAGGACCTGCTCAAGGATGCCAAAGATCTCTATCTGGCGACGGACGAAGACCGCGAAGGAGAGGCCATCAGTTGGCACCTGCACGAGCTGCTGAAACCCAAAGTGCCGGTGCACCGGCTGGTGTTTCACGAAATCACGAAAGAGGCGATTCAAGAAGCGCTCGAGCATCCGCGCGACATCGACAACGACTTGGTCCAGGCCCAGGAGGCCAGGCGGATCATAGATCGGCTCTACGGCTATGAAGTCTCACCATTGTTGTGGCGCAAGGTCCGGCCCAAGCTCTCAGCCGGCCGCGTGCAGAGCGTGGCGGTGCGGCTGATCGTCGAGCGCGAGCGGCAGCGGATGGCCTTTGTGTCGGCCACCTATTGGGATCTGGTTGGCACTTTCGCCAAAGCTGACAGCCAGCAGTTCCAGGCTGAACTGGTTTCGGTCGACAATCGCAAAATCCCGTCGGGCAAGGACTTCGACCCGGCAACCGGGTTGCTCAAGGATCCCGCGCTACTGCTCCTCGATGAATCGGGTGCCAGGCAATTGGCAGATCGGTTGTCGAAGGCCGATTTTCGCGTTTCGGGATTGGAAGACAAACCGTTCACATCCAAACCGTCGGCGCCGTTTACGACCAGTACGCTTCAGCAGGAAGCCAACCGCAAGTTGGGCTATACCGCCAAGCGGACGATGCACGCCGCGCAGAGCCTGTACGAAAACGGTCACATTACTTATATGCGAACCGACTCGACCAATCTGGCCAAGGTGGCCATCGAGGCGGCCCGCGAGTTGGTGCTGTCGCAGTATGGCAAGGAATTTCTGCCGGCCGAGGCTCGACTGTATCAGACCAAAGTCAAAAACGCGCAGGAAGCCCACGAAGCGATTCGCCCCGCCGGCCATCCCTTCGAGTTTCCCGAGCAATTGCGCGGTTCGCTCAACCCGGACGAATTCAAGCTTTACGATCTGATCTGGAAGCGGACGGTTGCCAGCCAAATGGCCGATGCTCAAGGGCGGCGCATCACGATCACGATTGGCTGCGATGGCGCCGTATTCCAGGTTGGCGGCAAGACGATCGACTTTGCCGGCTATTTACGGGCTTATGTCGAAGGCAGCGATGATCCGCAAGCCGAACTTGCCGAACAAGATACGGTGCTCCCCAGCGTCACGGTCGGCGAGTCGCTGGCTGGTCGCGAGTTGGAAGTGAAAAGCCACACGACCCAGCCACCGTCTCGATTCAGCGAAGCGGCGCTCACGCGCGCTTTGGAAGAGATGGGCATCGGCCGTCCGAGCACGTATGCGTCGATCATCGATACGATTCTGGCTCGCGAATACGTTTTCAAGAAAGGCAACGCGCTGGTGCCCACTTGGGTGGCGTTCGCCGTGGCGCAGTTGCTCACGGACCATTTGCCGAACCTGGTTGATTACAAGTTCACCGCGCAGATGGAAGACGATTTGGACGCCATCAGCCGCGGCGAATCGGCCCAGCGCGACTACTTGCACGGATTTTACTTCGGCAATGGTAAGCCGGGACTGAAGCAGTTGCTGCAGAACAAGTCGGAAGAGATCGATGCCCGCGATATTGGGCGCATCGCGATTGGCACGCCGGAAGGGGGCGAGCCGATTGTCGTGCGGGTTGGCCGCTATGGGCCATTTATCGAGCAGGGAGAGCGTCGCGCGAGCCTGCGCGAAGACATGGCTCCCGACGAATTGACGATTGCTCTTGCGTTGGAAATGTTGGAGCAGTCCGCACAGAGCGAAGAGCCCGTGGGCCATTGCCCGGAAACCGGCAAGCCGGTCTTTCTGAAGGTTGGCCGCTTCGGACCCTACGTGCAGCGCGGCACGCCAGAAGATGAAGAGAAGCCAAAAAACGCGTCGCTGCTCAAGGGCATGAAGCCCGAGGATATCACGCTCGAAGTAGCGCTCAGACTACTCTCGCTGCCGCGCGAGGTGGGAACACTGCCGGCCTCGGGTTTTCCGATCGTGGCTTACAACGGTCGCTTTGGTCCCTACATCAAATGCGGCGACGACACACGCAGCCTGCCTGCCGGCCTCTCCCCCATCGACGTCACGCTCGAGCAAGCGCTCGAGCTGCTGGCTCAGCCCAAGGCCATGCGACGCGGCTTCGGCGCCCCGAAAGAGCCCCTCAAGGTTTTTGACGAGTCGCCCGTCACCAAGCAGAAAATCCAATTGCTCGAAGGCCGGTATGGGCTGTACCTGAACGACGGAGTGACCAACGCTTCGCTGCCGAAGGGTGCCGAGCCCGATTCGTTGACCAAGGAACAAGCCCTCGAACTGCTAGCCGCTCGAGCCGCGATGGGTCCGGCGAAGCCCAAGAAAGGCGCCCGCCGCAAGGGCCCACCCGCCAAAGCCGCCGCCAAGAAAACCGCCGCGCCCAAGAACGGCGAGGTTGAAAAACCGGCCAGCAAAGGCGTGAAAAAGAAAGCCCCCGCCAAACGGAAGGCTGTGGTTAAAAAGAGCTAGCGGCAAGCGACCCACGCGCCCTACTCGATTTCAACCTTTTCCTCCACGCCTTGAGCCACGGCGTAGGCGGTCGCGTGGCTTCGGCAGTGGGAGATGCTGATGAGCATTTGGGTGATGCCCAGTTGCTCGACAACGTCCCTAGCGCCTCCACGCATGGCCACCACGGGTCGTCCGCCAGGTTCGTTGCGGACTTCGATGTCGCGCCAACTGATGCCCTTGCGCCAGCCGGTGCCAATCGCTTTGAGGATCGCCTCTTTTGCCGCCCAGCGGCCAGCGTAGTGTTGCGTAGATTGTTTGCGGCTTTGACAATACTGGATTTCCAGGGGCGTGTAGACGCGGTTGATGAACAACTCGCCATGCCGCTCGATCATCTGCGCGATCCGCAGACACTCGATGATGTCGGTGCCAATCCCGATGATGTGTGACATGTTGCTAGTATGCTGAACTAGGTTTGAAGCGGTCTCGTCGAATTCCCCAGGCGGTCACGGCTAGCGCGGCACCGCTAGTGAGCAGCAAATCGAGCAGCCACCACACCGGCCTGGCGCGGACGAGACTGGTCAGATACTCTCCAAAGCCGGGCCGCAACTCGGGGCTCTCGGCCGTCGCCATCGCCACCAAGGGGCTCTGACGGCTCATCTCGGCGTCGTACAGCCGCAACCGGTGCCTATGGCCAATGTAGTCTTGGCCAACAACCGTCAGCAAGCCCCAGACGACAGCCGCGGCTAGCGGCCACCGGTTCCACGGGACCTTGGCAAAACGCCAACTGGCGAGGTTACCGATCCCCAACGTCGCCCCAACCAGCAAAGGAAATAGGACTGCCGGAGCGATTTGGTCCTGTTGAATCTGAAACGCAATCCACGCGACGGCGGCCGTGAGCAGCAGGCTCAATCCGAGCCATAGCAGATACCGTTCTACTTTGTGGAGCCCGTCGCGCTCGGCCATCGGCTGAATTCCGTAACTGATTTGCACAACCTCAGGCATTAGCCTAATCCGCAAGCCTGCTTGGCGCGCTTGAGCACTTGCGAGGCTTTCTTGCGGGCCCGCAGAGCCCCATCGGCCAGAATCTCGCGCAAGCGCTGGGGCTCGTTGGCTAGTTCTGCGCGGCGAGCTCGCGGCTCAGCGAAATAGCGCTCGGCTGCATCGGCCAGTGCTTTCTTCACGTCGCCATATCCAAACCCGCCTCGGCGGTACATTTCGGCCATCGCCTTGCGTTCGTGATCGGTAGCCACGAGCGAATAGAGCTGATACAGGTGGTCGGTGTCCGGATCCTTGGGCTCGTCCATCGCGCGCGAGTCGGTCGTGATGCGCATGATCTTCTTGCGCTGCGCTTTCGGGTCTTCGAAGATTTCGAGTGTGTTGTTGTAACTCTTTGACATCTTTTCGCCGTCGGTGCCGGGCACTTTCGCCGATGAGTCGAGAATCTTGGCCTTGGGGATCACGAACACCTGGCCGAAGTGATGATTGAAACTGTTGGCCAGATCGCGGCAAACTTCGATGTGCTGCAATTGATCGTCACCCACGGGCACCGTGTCGGCGTCGTAGGCCAGGATGTCGGCGGCCATCAGCACCGGATAGGTGAACAGGCCCGCGTCGGCCGGCAGCCCTTTGGTTTTTTTGTCTTTGTAAGCGTGACACCGTTCGAGCAGTCCCATCGGCGTGCCGGTCAGCAGGACCCAGCAGAGTTCCGAAACCTCGGGCACGTCCGATTGCACGAACAGCGTGGCCCTCGCGGGATCGAGCCCGAGCGCGAGCAGGTCGATGGCCGCATCGAGCGTGTATTGGGCCAATAGTGCGGGGTCGCGCACCGTGGTCAGTGCGTGTAGGTTGGCGATGAAGTAATACGACTCCTCCTCGCCCTGCAAATCGACGTACTGCCGAATCGCGCCGAAGTAGTTGCCCCAATGAGGCCGGCCTGTCGGTTGAATGCCAGAAAGTACACGCATAAGGAGAGTTTGGAGCGTCTAGTTGAGAAAGAATGAATGGAAGCAAGCGCGACGTCGGGCTCAATGCGGCGGTGGCGCCTTCGCAGCAGGTGATGACATCTGCAAGCTTCCCACGATTTGGCCCAGACTCGTCGCGCCGAGTTGCCCGATCGCATCCGCCAATCCGTCGAGAATAGTCATCGTAACTCCGGGATTGTAGAAGTTAGCCGTTCCAATTTGAACGGCACTAGCGCCGGCCACGAGAAACTCCATGACGTCGTTGAGCGTGGCAATGCCGCCAATTCCAACCACCGGAATACTAACCGCTCGGGCAATCTGATAGACGGCCCGCAGCGCGATGGGCTTGATGGCCGGACCACTCAGCCCCCCCATGCCATTGCCCAGCATCGGTTTGCGCCGCCGCCAATCGATCGCCAGGCCGAGACACGTATTGATGGCCGAAATGGCGTCCGCACCGCCATCGGCCGCCGCTTTGGCGATCGTGGCGATGTCGGTCACGTTGGGCGTGAGCTTGGCCAGGACGGGCAATTGGCAGGCGTCGCGGACACCCTGAACCACCCTGCGGCAAAGCGTCGGGTCGGTGCCGAAATCGACGCCGCCACTCACGTTCGGGCAGGAAATGTTCAGCTCCAGCGCGGCCACGCCCGGCAGTCCATTCAGGCGAGCCGCCATGGCGACGAATTCGTCCAGATCATGGCCAGCGATGCTGACGACGATCGGCACCGACAGCCCGCCAAGATAGGGCAGATGATGCTCGATAAAGGCTTCGAGGCCGTCGTTGTCCAAGCCAATCGAGTTGAGCATGCCAGCGGGCGTTTCGACGGTGCGCCAAGGCGCGTTGCCGGCACGAGGCTGGGCCGTGATGGTCTTGGGCAGAATGGCCCCGAGGCGGCCGAGCTCGACGAGCCCTGCCATCTCGCGCGCGTAACCAAACGTGCCGGATGCCACCATCACAGGATTGGCTAGCCGCAAGCGGCCCAAGCGGACCGACAGATCGATACTGGAGGAGTTCACGCGGTCGACCAACTTGCCCTGGCGTGTGGAAGCGAACGATGCCTAGCTTTGCACTTGTAATGTATCGGTCGCGTCCGGCGGGGGCAACTTGGTCGCGCTG
>JAYVCO010000026.1:0-2087 GCA_043749935.1 Planctomycetia bacterium | reverse complement strand
GAATTGGGCGCAGCCCTGCCCGATCACGGCGCAAGTGGCAGACAATCTCGGCGCCGGCGGGGCAACCAGCTTTGTGTTCGAGCACGGCCAGGTCTATGGCTGGCGGATGACGATTCAAGGATCACTGGTGCGAATTCTCGACTCCGTACTTCCGCACGAGGTGACCCATACCGTATTTGCCACGCACTTTCGCCAACCACTGCCGCGCTGGGCCGATGAAGGCGCTTGCACCACGGTCGAGCACTCGAGTGAACGCGCCAAGCAACAAGTCATGCTGGTCGATTTCCTCCGCACAGGTCGAGGTATCGCGTTCAGCCAGATGTTCGCCATGAAAGAGTATCCGCACGATGTGATGCCGCTCTATTCACAAGGCTACTCGGTGGCTCGTTATCTGATATCGCAAGGCGGCAAGCACAAATTCCTCGAGTTCGTGGCCGACGGACTGCGCGACGAAAATTGGACCCGAGCAACACAACAACACTACGGCATTGCCAGCCTGGGCGCCCTGCAAAACGATTGGCTCGGTTGGGTTCGCCAAGGCAGCCCGATTTTGGATGCCACCAAAGACAGCCCAGCGCTTGTGGCCGTCAAAACCCCTGGTCCGGCGGGCGGTCGCAAGCGGCCTGAGGCCAACTTGATCCTCCGCGATCGAGAGGTCGAAGCCGTCGGATTCAATAACGAAACCGTCGCGAGCAAAGACTCTGAGAAGCGCAGCATCTACGAATTGGCTTCGGTATCGAAAGATGTTTTGAAGGTCGGTCCGACGGCAGAGACAAACTGGCATGCGCCGCGCCGCAGCGGCTCAAACGCTGCCGCAGCGAATGTCGCCGATCGTGAAGAATCTCGGAACGATGCAGACAACGATTCGAGCGATTCCGGTCCACCGTCATCCGCGCATCAGGTCACACGGCCTCAACCGGCGCAACCAGCCCGGCAAGTGATTCTGGAATGGAGCCGCCCACACGCGGGTTCAAGTGGCTCGCCCCCGGTCGGTGCATCGGCTGGGTATCCAGCGCCGAGTGCCAATTAACCGCCCGTCAGCCGGCGGTGAAGAAATACCGCGTGAGGTGATAAAACACCGGCGCGGCGAAACAGATGGAGTCGATGCGATCCAACACGCCTCCGTGTCCGACGACAAGCGTGCCGTAGTCTTTGACTCCGCGATCGCGCTTGATGGCCGACATCGTCATGCCACCGGCAAAGCCCATCACGGAAATCACTAGCGACATGCCGGCCGCTTCCCAAGGCTCGAACGGCGTGGCCCACCACAACGCGGTGCCGATCAATGTGGCGCTGGCAACGCCGCCGAAAAAACCTTCCCAGGTTCGGTTCGGGTTGATCCTCGGGGCGATCAAGTGTTGGCCGAATTGCTGACCTAGCAGTTTTCCCCAGCCATATTGCAGCACGTCGTTGAGCTGCACGACCAGCACGAAAAAGAACAGCAGCCGCGCATTCGGCCCTTCGAATCCTTCGATTTTCAAACTCAAGAGCGCTGGTGCGTAGCTCAAACAATACACGCAGACCATCAACCCGGCTTGAATCTTGGCCGTGCGCTCGAGAAAACGCTTGTAGTCGCCGGCCATCGCCACGCGCGCGGGAATGAACAGAAACCCGTACACCGGGATCAGAACGCTAAACAGTCCGTAGTATTCGGTGCCCAAGCCCACCAACACGTATTGCAACGGCGTGAACCCGAAGAACACCCAAAACAACGTACGATGGTCGCCCAAGCGTGTCGGCGTCAGCGTGATGAATTCTCGCAGGGCCCAGAACGAAATCAGGCCGAACAGCACGACGGTGGCCACGCGTGAGGCCGGACCCAGCAGGAACGCGGCCGCCAGCACCGTGCACATCAGCCACCACGCGCGGATCCGCAGGTTGAATGCTTCGACGACGGCAGGGTTCAGGCCAATCTCGGACTGAAACTTCAACCGTTGGCCAATCGTCGTGGCGCCGGCCAAAATTGCCAGCACGCCACCGACCAGGCTTAGTGTCTTGACATCGAGCATGATGATTTACAGGTCCTTCAGCCGGCGAACGGACTCACGGGCCCGTTCGAGGAAATCGGTTTTCGCCTCACCCTTTTC
>JAYVCO010000025.1:0-4187 GCA_043749935.1 Planctomycetia bacterium | reverse complement strand
CTTCCGCACCCAGCGGGGTGTATGTGCATCCCCACGTTCACGCGACGATCCGCGGCCATCTTGAGCCGTCGACAGTCGTGCCAGGCTCTACGGTCAACCTGGTGATCACCGCGGAACCGACCGCCGGCTATCACGTTTATCAACTGGCCGACCGCGACACGGGCGCATTAGGCTACAAGCCAACTCTGATCGTGCTGACGAATACCTCCGGCTTTCAGACCCAGCCGACCAAAGCGAGCGAGCCGGCGGTCGAAGCGCCGCCTGCGATTCCGGGTGGTGAGCCGCAACATTATCACACCGGTCGAGTCACCTGGACCACGCCGATCGTGATTCCCAAGGACGCCAAGCCCGGTCAGTACGCCGTGGCCGGACTTGTTGGCTATCAGACTTGTAAGGACGATGTCGGCTGCGATTTGCCGACTGCAACCCGATTCGAAGGGACTGTGACGGTAGGAGCGGCGTCCGTAAAATTCGGCGAGCCATTGGCATTCGGCGACGCTAAGTACATCGAAGCGGCCAAGGCGGCCGGGGCTCGTCCGCTCCAGGCCCAAGTCGCGGTGCCTGATGCCGAACCGGCCAGCCTCTCGACGTTGCCGATGATCATTGTGGCCAGCCTGATTGGCGGCTTTATTCTGAACTTCATGCCCTGCGTCTTGCCGGTGATTGGGCTCAAGATCTTGTCCTTCGCCGAGCAAGCCGGCCACAGCCGCGCTCAGATTTTGGCGCTGAATGTTTGGTACTGTCTGGGTTCGATGGCGGTCTTTCTGGTGCTGGCCACGCTGGCCACGGCGGTGAACCTCGGCTTGGGCGAGCAAAACCTGGGCTGGGGCGAGCAGTTCAAATTCACGTCATTCAATGTGATCATGGTCGCCATCGTGTTTGTGATGTCTTTGAGCTTTTTGGGCGTGTGGGAGATTCCCATTCCGGGTTTTGTCGGCACCGGTCCAGCCACCGAAATCGCGGCGCGCGAAGGCGCGACCGGCGCGTTTTTCAAAGGCGTTCTCACCACAGTCTTGGCCACGCCGTGCAGCGGACCGTTGTTGGGCCCGGTCTTCGGCTTCACGCTCCATCAGGCGCCGCCCGTGACGTTTCTGATTTTCGGCTGCATTGGTCTCGGCATGTCGTCGCCATATTTGTTGATCGGCGCGTTTCCATCGCTGATCCGGTTCTTGCCGAAGCCGGGCGCTTGGATGGATACGTTCAAGCAGATGATGGGTTTCATGATGCTCGGCACGATCGTGTTCATCTTCAACTTCATGGATCCTGCCTACATCGTGCCGACGTTCGCGATGATGGTCGGGCTGTGGGCCGGTTGTTGGTGGATCGGCCGGACACCGCTGTTCGAGAACTTCGGTCGCAAGATGGCCGCCTGGACGCAAGGAGCCGTGTTTGCCGCGCTGGCCACCTGGTTCGCATTCACCTGGCTCGTGCCGCACGAGTCGGTCATTCCGTGGAAAGATTTCTCGCAGTCGCAGTTGGCCAAACTGACGAGCGAGGGCAACACGGTCATGATCGACTTCACGGCCAACTGGTGCGCGACCTGTAAGGTAAACTCATACGTCGCTATCGAAACCAACGACGTGCGCCAATTGATCGAGCAAAACCGAGTCGTGCCCATGCTGGCCGACTACACCGACGGCTCACCGGAAATCAAGGACATGCTCGAAGTGCTCAAAAGCGCCTCGATTCCGCTATTGGCCATCTATCCGGCCGACAAGCCCTCGCAGCCCATCGTGCTGCGCGACGTCGTGACCAAGCAAATGGTCCTCGACGCCCTCAAGCAAGCCGGCCCCTCAAAGACCGGCGGTACGAAACCGCTGGCGGCAATGCCGTGATTTGCGGGGTGCGGGATCGCGCGCGTATCGGTTTTGCTTCGCCGCTCGCGCGGCTTTTGGGAATCTTTTGATTATCTTCGTTCGGGCTCGCGCCCGCCGTTTCGATGCAACCAAGAAATCATTGAGCCGCGCTCCGGCCGCTCAACCCCACACAACGCCCCGCGGGCCGGACGTCGTCCTTCCGATTGTCCAGCTTTCCAGGCCGGAGTCGGCGAGTTGGTGACGGATGCTTTCGGCGTAGTGGGGGCTGACGATCAGGACCAGGCCGATGCCCATGTTGAAAACCTGGTCCATTTCTTCCGCGTCGATGTCCCCCAGGCGCTTGAGCCAGCCGAAGACGGGCGGGGCCTGCCAACTGCCGCGGTCGATCACGGCGCGAATGCCCTCGGGCAGGATCCGCGCGAGATTTTCGTGCAGCCCGCCGCCGGTGATGTGGGCGATGCCGTGAACCACGCGCTTGACTTTGTAGTAGCCCAAAATGCGTCGCACGGCGCGGACGTAGATCCTTGTCGGAGTCAGCAGCGCCTGGCCGACCGTCTGCCCCAGCTCCTCGACGTGGTCGTCGACGCCCAGACCCGCGATTTCGAAAACGGCTTTTCGCGCCAGGCTGTAGCCGTTGGAGTGCAAGCCGCTGGAGGCGATGCCCAGAATGACGTCGTCGGGCGAGATCGATTTGCCATCGACGAGTTTCTTTCGCTCGGCCACGGCCACGCAAAAGCCCGCCAGATCGTAGTCGCCGCGCGCGTACAGGTCGGACATGATCGCGGTTTCGCCACCCAACAGCGCGCAATCTGCGTCGACGCAGCCGGCCGACATGCCCTCGACGATCTGCTCCAACAGTTCCGGATCGTCGTGCGACATCGCCACGTAATCGAGGAAGAACAGCGGCTCGGCCCCGCAGCAAATCGCGTCGTTGACGCTCATGGCCACCAGGTCGATCCCGACCGTGGTGTGTACGCCCGTCAGATTGGCGACTTTCAACTTTGTGCCCACGCCGTCCGTGCAAGAGACCAGCACGGGGTCCTCGTATTTGCGGGCAAACAGCGTGCTGGAAAAGTCGAGCTGAAACAGCCCGGCGAAACCGCCGTCGTTCGAGATGACCCGCGGGCTGTAGGTGCGGTGGAGCAACTTGGGCAGTCGAGCCATCGACTGGCGATAGACCTCGAGGTCCACGCCAGCATCCTTGTAAGTCGCTTTCGCCATTGAATTTGCCCGTTTTTGCGGAAACCCGAGTGCAGCATTTTACGGCTGCCGCGCGCGGATTGTCAAAGGGGCGAAGTCTAGGTAATGGTTTACTATGAATCGCGAATTGTCGGAGTAAACCGGTAATGGGATCAGTCTGAGACTCAGGCATCCGGCGGTCGCCAGCGGCGAGCCTCGACCCTTCCCATCGCAAAGCCGCCTACAAAAGACGCCAGCAGACCCGCCATTACCGACAACAGGCCGTATCCCAACAGTTCGCCGACCGGATCTCGACGAAATCCATCAACTACGCTGTGCCGAACGATCGGATCGAGTAACAAGACCACAAAGACTATTGTCAAACCCAGGTAAGTGATCACGAGCGCGAGCTTTGCCCCACGAAGCGCTCCGGCCCGGAATGCGCTAAACCTGGTTGCGTGAACAACGCTCTTGGCATCGGCTGGCTGTGATTCCGTGGCGGACGTTCGGTATGGGTTCAGTTGGTTCATAGACCCCACTATAGTCGTGCGACTGCTTTACTTTGACGCGCAGAACGCTCCAGACGGCGACTCCGCGGCGCGGTAGAATCTAGGCATGGGACAAGATTACAAACTCGACGACTCGATCCGGAGCATTGAGCGGCTCTCGATTTCAGCCGACGATAAGGCATTCCTTATCGACGTCCGAAGGCAATTCGAAGCTGAGGTGGCCGCCGCACTTGCCAGCGGACAGGACAGGCCCGACGCCACGGCAGTCGACCAATGACACGCGACCACCAACGAAACTTGAGCTTCAACGCCATCTAGCCTCGCGGTCTCAATCCATCGCGACGGTCACCGTCTTGTTCTCGGTATAAGCTTTCAATCCTTCCTCGCCCAGCTCGCGGCCGATGCCCGACATCTTGAAGCCGCCGAACGGGGCGGCGGTGTCGAAAACGTCGTAGCAGTTGGCCCACACCGTGCCGGCCCGCAGTTGGTTGGCCAGCCGGTGGGCCTTGCCGATGTCGCGGGTCCAGACGGCCGCGGCGAGCCCGTAGAAGGTGTTGTTGCCGCGCTCGATCACTTCTTCGACGTCCTTGAACTTGAGCACCGACAACACGGGTCCGAAGATTTCGTCCTTGGCGATCGACATTTCGTCTTTCACATCGCCAAACAGCGTGGGCTCGATGAA
>JAYVCO010000024.1:0-4495 GCA_043749935.1 Planctomycetia bacterium | reverse complement strand
TCCTGACCAAATCTCGGTTCGCATCATCGCAGGCGATGACGGCCGCGAAAAAATCCAGCTGCGCCTGGACCTGGGCGTCTTGCAGATGGAGTTCGACGGCCGGCCCGATGGCAAACGCGTGATGGGCTGCCCTTCCTGGCTGGACTACTACCAGCGCAAGCAACGCGAACACGACGCCGGGCACCCCGACGGCGCCCCTTTTTTGCTGGAAAGTGAAGATTGCGTGCATCTGCTGCGCGAAGGGGTGCAGTATTACCACCGCTACATCAGCTTCTGGCACTTGGAGCGTTTCGAGCTGTGCGCGCGCGACACCACTCGCAATCTGCGGCTGTTCGCGTTCGTCCGCGATCATGCACGCCATACCAAAGACAAGCTGCAATTCGACCAATGGCGTCCGTACGTCACGATGATGCACGCCCGCGCCGTGGCCACGCCACTCATCGGCCTGAAGGACATCCGCGCGGCCTTGGGGGCCATCGAGGCCGGAATCGAAAGCATCCGCGGTTTTCTGAAGGAATACGACCAACTGCACAACGCGGAAAATTGCAGCGAGCTGGCCTATCTGATCCGTTGGCGCGACGAGATCACGAATAACGAGGGGGGCGGCACTCAGAACGAGCCCTACAACCCTCTCACGCGTCTCCGGGCCGAATTGGACCAGGCGGTCACCGAGGAGCGTTTTGAGGATGCTGCCCGGCTGCGCGACACGATCCGTCAGCATTCCGAAGGCGGACCAAGGCCCGGCCCAGGTACGGCTCTCTAGGGCGTTCCACCCGAAGCGGCTCCTCCAGGGGCCGCTGGCCGATCTCTACGCCGGTTTTGAGGCCTATTTCGTTCGCCGACGAAGTTTGTTTGACACTCAAAAAGTGGCTATTTACAATGGGCTTAGGTGTTTTGCCCAGCCGCTTGTTCAAGTCCGCGGGGGGCACCCCGACTCAACGGCCCACGGTCGGCAGGCCAGCATATCGTTTTTCCGACCCGGAACGGGTTTTTAATAGAGGCAAACCGGCGCACTCGCCTGGCCAGCAAAGCGATCCCGATGATTCGTTGCGCAAAGAATTCCTAAGCCGATTGTGCGCCGGGCTTTAGCCCCAGCGCTTCAACTCTCCGAGGAGATACTGTCGATGGCTGCTCGCGAAAACCAGGGACTTCAAATCGCGCTGATCATTTTCGTGATGCTCACGATCGTGTTGATCGTGACCACGTTTTTGTTCTTCCGCAATTACCAAGGGGAGCAACTCAACAGCAAATCTCTGCAGGCGAAGAATACCGAGGCGGAGACGGCCGCCCGCAACGCGATCGCGGAGAGCCAGGAATACAAGAATATGATTGGAGCCGCCACGACCGATGGCAAAGAAGCGGTTGCCACGGCCTCGAAAAAAGACTTGGAGAAGCATGGCAAAACCCTGCCCGAGGGCGAACAGAACTATCGGGCACTCGTGAAATTCCTGAGCACGGAGTTGGCCGGCGCCAACACGCGGATCGCCGAAATCACGGCCCAAAAGGCGGAGCTGGCTGATAAGCTCAAGGCCGATGAAGCCGCCAAGATCGCCGAAATCGCCAAATACACCGACACGGTTTCCACCACGGCCAAAGACCTGGAAAGCGAACGGCAGAAATTCGATAAGGATCGCAAGGAGATCACCAGCAACAAGGAACAACTGGCCAAGAAATTCGACGACAAACGCAAAGAGCACGACGATCTGACGAAAAAATCGACCGAACAGATCACGAGCATGACGACGGAAAAAACCAAGCTGGCCTCGCTGCTGACCGCGATAAACGAAGAGAAAAGGCGCGGCGAAAGCGCGAATGAAATTGCCGACGGCAAGATTACCTGGGTCAATCAGCGCTCGCGGCTAGTCTGGATCAACCTCGGCTCCGACGATGGCCTGCGGCCTCAAACGAAATTCAGCGTGTACGCCGTGGAAGACGCAATTACCGTGTCCAGCGACGACAAGCCGAAGCCTTCGGACGTGAAGAGCAAGGGCAAGATCGAGGTCGTCCGTTTGATGGACCGTCACATGGCCGAGGCCCGCGTGGTCGATGACGACCTGTCGAACCCGATGATGCCCGGCGACCAGGTTTTTTCGCCCACGTTCGAGCCGGGCCGGCCGGAACATTTTGCCTTGGTGGGATTTATTGACGTCGATGGCGACGGCACCAGCGATCGTCAGCGGGTCCACGACCTGATCGCGCTCAACGGTGGCGTGATCGACGCGGAAGTGACCGAGAACGGCAAGAGCACCGGCGAAATGACGATCAACACAAACTATGTCGTCGTTGGCGACCCTCCCAAAATTGGCGAAAACATTGACAAAGACGCCAACATCGCGGCTTATAGCGATGCCATGGGCAAGGCGTCGACATTGGGTGTCAAAACCGTTCCAGTCAAGAGGTTCCTGGACTATATGGGCTATAAGCCCGAAGATCGCACCGTGAACCTGGGCCGGAACGCCAAGGCCGCTGACTTCACACCCCGTTTGCCCGAAGGTGTCCAAAGAGTCGCTCCCGGCTCGGCACCCAAGGAATTTCGCAAACCGGCTCTCAAGAGCGGAAAAATTGGGTACTAGGAACGTCCGAATAAAAAGGCTGTGGTACTACTGCCCTTTACTAAGCCGCAAGCGGGCCGCTTCTCCTTCTCCCCGCGGGAGAAGGCCGGGATGAGGGTGTCTTGAGTATTCCGACGGTCCGCACCTTGCGTCCTCTCCCTTGATTTCCAGACACTCCACGACGAAACTTAAAAGGCCGCGTCCAATTTGCACTCGCCTTGATTGGCTGCGCGGTCCCGCCTGCCAGAATCTGTAGAGTCGTGAGGAACCACCCATGTCCATCCCGCTCAGTGCGTCCGAAGTGCTCGATCGAGAGTTTCTCGACGTCCGCGCTCGGCTGCTGCAAATCGCGGCTTCGCTCGATCGGCTCGACCGGGCCGAAGGTGCCGTGCAGAGCGATCCACGAGTGCAAAAGATTCGGCAAGCGCTCAACATCCTGGCGGCGGGCGACGCGGATCGGGCCGAACAGATTCAACTGCTGTTCTCGCGGCCTTACGCCGCTCGCTGGCAAGCCGCGTTATACGGCGAAAATTCGAAATCCTGACGCGCTCTCTCTAACCACTCGACGGTCTATGTACTATTTCGATCCGCACATCCACATGGTCTCGCGAGTCACCGACGACTATGAGATGCTGGCCAAGATGGGCTGCGTCGGCATGAGCGAGCCGGCGTTTTGGGCCGGCTTCGATCGTGGCAGCGTCGATGGATTTCGCGATTATTTTCGCCAGCTCACCGAGTTCGAGCCGAAGCGAGCATCTTGGTATCGAGTGCAGCATTACACCTGGCTTTGCATCAACGCCAAGGAAGCCGAAAACGTCAGTCTCTCGCGCGAAGTAATCGCCATGATTCCCGAATTTCTGAACAAGCCCGGCGTGTTGGGCATTGGCGAGATCGGTTTGAACAAGAACACGAAGAACGAAGCCACGGTGTTTTGCGAACACCTCGACCTGGCGATGAAGACCGACGAGCAGATTCTGATCCACACGCCGCACCTCGAGGACAAATACCAAGGCACGCGGATGATTCTCGACATGCTGTGCGACGACAGCCGCATCGACCACAGCCGCGTGCTGGTCGATCACGTCGAGGAGCACACGATTCGGCCCGTTCTGGACGAAGGCTTTTGGGCCGGCATGACTCTCTATCCGGTCAGTAAGTGTACGCCCGAGCGGGCCGTCGATATGGTCGAGATGTATGGCCCCGAGCGACTGCTGGTCAATTCAGCTGGCGACTGGGGTCCCTCGAAGCCCACGGCCGTGCCCGACTTCATCCTGGCCATGCGTCTGCGCGGACACCCCGAGAGCCTGATTCGGCGGATCGTCTACGACAATCCTCTCAAGTTCTTCAGCCAAAGCCGCGGCTTCGACTTCACGCCCCCGGAAGTCTACCAATCGGCCCCGCTGTAATTGTTCCGGTGAATTGCCAGTCTCGCTCGAAAAGGCTCCCTTTCGTCGCGCACGGCGTTTAGAATATCCGCCACGGCGGCGAAGGCCTTCCACTCCCTTTGGCGACTCTCCTGATGAAAGGTTCTCCTATGCGTTGTCTCTTCACTCCCCTGCCTTGGCGGCGCACCCTGGCCAAGATTTCAATCGCGCTTGCAGCCATCGCCTTACTGCTAGGTTCTCAAGCCAGCCGTGCGCTCGCCGGTGACGAAGGCTTCAAACCGATCTTCAACGGGACGAGCCTCGATGGCTGGGAAGGCAACTCGAAATTCTGGTCGGTCGACGACGGCACTATCACAGGCCAGACCACCGCGGAGAATCCGACCAAGGGCAACACATTTCTGATCTGGCGACAAGCGCCGGTCGACGATTTCGAATTGAAGCTCAACTATAAGATCGTCGGCGGCAACTCGGGAATCCAGTACCGCAGCAAGGATCTGGGCGATTTCGTCGTCGGCGGTTATCAGGGCGACTTCGAAGCTGGCGAAACCTATTCCGGCA
>JAYVCO010000023.1:0-9604 GCA_043749935.1 Planctomycetia bacterium | reverse complement strand
TTTCCGCATAGCCGGATCCGGCTCGAGGAGGTCGCCGAGCGGGCTCAAGCTCTGAATGACCGCATCCGACAACTGGCTGCCGAACGAGCGTTTGCCGTCGTGCCACAGCGTACGACCTGGTATGGATTCGATCCAATTCACATTCGATTGCGCCATCGGCCCCACGCCTGGCGCGAAATTCTTCGGCCCTGGTCGCAGCCCGTTGAACCGGCGCCGGCGACGCGAAACTCGGTCGCGCGGACGCTGTATTTGGTTTCGCGAACGCCCGAGCGCCGCCGCTTTTTGGGCTTCGAACAGCGGCGTTGTCAGCCCGCGGGCCGCTTGAGCGACGGCACGACCGTGGCCATTTTCTAATTGGCGCGAAGTGCCGTTAATCGCGCTTTCTCGACGTGCGCAGTGGCAGTTTCTCGCGCGCGATCGCAAATTTTCTTCATTTTTTTTAAGCCGCGCCAGGCGATTTCAATCGACATCGTCGACGCGCACTCGTGCGATTGAAATTGCTCGAAAGCAACCGCGTACGATCGTTTTTTTCGCGCGCGAAGTCGGTCGGCGACAAAAAAAGTGCGTCGGCGTGTATTTGTCGCGAGAAAAATATTTTCACGAAAAGCCATTTTTATGCGAAATGCATGTTGCACAAACTTGTAGAATTTGTACAAATACCTTTCAGATCTTTCCTGAACTTGTTGCGTGTTTGGTCTTCTCGAAGAGAAAGCAACGAAGCTTCTCTTCGAAAGACTTCAGTTTTTTGTTCAGGGTAGGACTCGCTCGGAGCAACAAGTGACTTGGAGGTCACCGAGACGGATCTTGCCGAAATTTTTTTAGGAGGATGGACTGTGGCCAAGAAGAAGAAAGCTGCGAAGAAAGCTGCTCCCAAGAAGAAGGCCGCTAAGAAGGCCACCAAAAAGAAGAAGAAGTAGTTTTCTTCTCGCGAGCCCTCGGGCCGCTGACCGCTAACTAGATGGCGGTATCGATACAACGAGAAAGAGCCGTTCGGATCCACCAATCCGAACGGCTCTAATGTTGCGCAGATAGACTTTTTTGCATTCCCTAACCTGTTGTCGCCGCCCAATTTATCGCTACAGCGAGAGGGTCGGCAGCGGAGTCGATTCACGCTTGATTTGCGACAGGTTTCGCACCAGGTTTTCGCAGATCGCACGCAGGTATTTTCCGGCCACGGGATCGTCCAATGTCGAGGCCGTGCGCCCCTCGTCGCCGGCCACGCGAATCGGGATGTTAATCGGCACTTCGCCCAGAAACGGAATGCTCAACTCGCTGGCGCGCTGCTTCGCGCCGCCGCTGCCAAAGATGTCGTACCGCTTGTTGCAGTCCGGGCAGACGAACCCGCTCATGTTTTCGACCATTCCCAACAGCGGAATGTTGACCTTACGAAACATCGCCACGGCTTTGACGGCATCGAGCAGCGCGACGTCCTGGGGCGTGCAAACCACGACCGCCCCGGAAAGCGGCAAAAGCTGCGACAAGGTCAAGGCAATATCTCCGGTGCCCGGCGGCATGTCAATAATCAGGTAATCGAGCTCCCCCCAGGCCGTGTCGCGCAAAAACTGGGTAATAGCGCCATGCAGCATCGGGCCGCGCCACACCACGGCTTCGCCCGGCGCAACCAGAAAACCCATCGAAATAACCTTCAGCCCGGAAACCTCAATCGGCTGAATCCGATTATCGACGATCTCTGGCCGCCGATTGACACCCAGCAGGTGCGGAATGCTTGGGCCATAGACGTCGGCATCCATCAGGCCGACGCGGCTGCCGGCTTGCGCCAATCCCAGTGCGATCGTGGCCGCGATCGTGCTCTTTCCCACGCCCCCTTTGCCCGAGCCGACCGCCACGACGCTTTTTGCCGCCAGACCAATCTGACCCAGCTTTTGCGCTGGCCGCTCGTGGACTGCCAGATTGACCTTGACGTTTTTGAGCGCCGGGAATCGTTCGCGTAACAATTGCCCCAGCCGAGTTTGAGTTTCATCGCGCAGAATGGCCGAATGGGTCGTCAAGGCCAGCGTCAGCGAGAGCGAATCGCCAGCGACTTGCACGTCGTGCAACTGACCCGTTTCCGTGACTCCTTGGCCCGTTTCTGGATCCGGAAAATCATTCAATGCCGCCATTACGGCACTCACGTCAACTTGCCCTGGGGCCATGGATCACGTCCTTTTCGCTAAACAGTTCGATTCGCTAAGCCAAAATATAAAAACTCGAAGGTCCAGGCGTCCCAAAGGCATTCAGGGCCGCACGGTGGACTTACTCGCATGAGTATAGCGGTTCGGGCGGCCACCAGAGAGGGCTTACGCCACCGCACTTTCGTCCCAAGGAAGCTCATTCCAAACCTGCGCCGCAAAACTCGTGTTGGCCCCAGGCAATCGACTCAGATGGGTGCTGACGCTGGTGGCCAAACCCTGCAGCTCGCGCGGCGAGCAGGTGAAATAGATTGCGCCAGCCTCGGCCAACAAGTCTCGATAGCCGGCGAGTTGAGGGTCGCTAAAGATCAACGCCTTGGCTTGCGGAAACTTTCGCCCCAGGCCGCCAATCAATTCCAGCACAGCTTCAATATTGTGCGGCCTCAGTTCCAACGCCAGCATGCTAGCAGGCGCTTCGCGCAGCTCGCCTACACACTCGGCCATGGACCGGACCTGCCGCAAGCGAACGCCGTCGGGCAGATGTCGCCGGATCGCCGCAGCCCAAGCACCCGTTCGTTCGCAAACAATGAGGTGGGACATAGAAAATAGTGGTTGGTGATTAGTGGTTAGTAATTCAAGTTGCTTTGGCGTGCCCAATGGTTGGACGGATTGGTGATTTTTGCTAACCACCAACCACTATCCACTAACCACTACTTTCCTCCTCCATGCCCAACTGCACCAGCCGGCGATAGAGCTTTGGCCGGGTCAGGCCGAGCAACTTCGCCGCTTTGCTCTTGTTGCCCTTTGCGCGTCGCAGAGCTCGTTCGATCAGCTCTTTTTCCACTCGCGCAAGGAACTCCTCGAGCACAATTCCCGCGTCGTTGCGAACCGGCCGCGCCGCCACATCAGCCGCGCAATCGATCTGGTGCGGCAGCTCCCCAGCCGAGATTTCGCCGCCCTGGGCCAACTCGTGCGACTGGCGCACGATCGCGGCCAGTTCGTCGAGGTTGCCGGGCCAGTCGTATGCCGCCAGCCGATCCAAAGCCGCGGCTGAAAAACCGCCCACTTGTTTTCCACCGATCGCGTTCTTTTCCTCCAGAAATACCTGAGCCAGGAGCGGCAAATCTTCGAGGCGCTGGCCAAGTGGCGGCAGCTCGATGGTCATGGTGCTCAGGGCGCAGGCCAGTTCGTGCGAAAACGATTCTTGTGCTCCCACTTCGGTTAAGGGACGGACCGCGGTGGCAATGACCCGCATCCGCAGCGAATCGCCACGCAACATTTCGGCCAATTCGCTTTGAACCTCTGGGGCCATCGCGTCCGCGTCTTCCAACAACAGCGTGCCGGTAGGATTCCTGGTCTCGGAGTTTCTGGCCCATAGCGCCCGCAGCGTCGCGCGAAGCAAGTTCGCCTCCAGCAGGGCGCAGGCCAATGGCATCAAAGTCCCCGGCTCCTCTCGGGCATAGTGGATGGCTTTGGCGACGTGGTCCTTGCCGCAACCCGGCGGACCCAAGATCAACACGTTGGCACGACTCTGCGAAGCTAGCTGCACTTGAGCCCGCGCGCGAACCATCGCTGGGCTGGTGCCAATCAGGCTATCGAGCTGGAATCGGCTGGCCATTTTCCGGCGAAACCGTCCGACTTGTTCGTGTAGACCAAAGTCGGTAGTGTCCGGCCCACAAGGTGCGTCGGGCTGGCAATCGCTCGTTTCCAAAATCGCCAGCACGGGCGAGCTCTCGTCCTGCCCATCGCCGAGCGGAATAAACTGGCCGCGACGATAAACTTCGCCGCCGTCGGACGTCGTGCGACAGACCAATGCCGTTCGGACCTGGCCAGAAAATGCCTTGGGCGGTGGACACAAGTGGAGCGCCGCCGACTCGGACTTCAATTGATCGGCGCCGCCAGCGGCGTGGTAGGCACATTGTCGTCCGAGCAGGTCGGCCGCTCGAACTCCGACCCAACGGGCACAAGCCGTGTTGCAAAACACGATCTGACGGTCTTCATCCAACACGTAGATCGGCGCGTCGCTTTCCTGCCAAAGCTTGGCCAGGTCAATCGCAGTGATTTGAACGCGGGGCATGAAGATTCTCGGAAAACCGCCAGGACGTGGATCTATCTACCAGCATAGTCGGCGGTCGGGTTCCCCTCCACCGCACCCAAGCAGCTTGCGGGCGGCAGAAAAACAACGATTGGAAGCGTCGGCCGTGAATTGAGCCGGGAAACGCGTTCCATCGCCAGTCACATTAGTGGTCCACGACGGCGGTCTGGCCAGCTTCAACGGGATGAAGCGCCGTGGAGATCTTTTGGAGCGGGCGTGCGGAACCGGCGTTTTCGGGTTGAATCACCGGCTCGGCGAAGGTCGCCTGTGCAGCCTGGCTCGCGCGCCGTGCGTGCTCGATCCACGGAGCCGGAAAGAAACCGATTCCCAGCACCAGTGCCGCGCACGTCGTCATGGCCCAAGCGGCTCCGCTGCCACCCTGTGCATCGGGCCGCGCGAGGGAAGGACGAAAGTACATCGCGCCCACGACCCGCAAGTAGTAGGCAGCCGAAATCGCGGCGTTCAGCCCACCTGCCACGGCCAGGGCCACGAACCAAGGCCAGAGGCTGCCAGACTCAGGATTTTTGGCGTCGACATCCAAGGCGCCCGTGAACAGCGTGAACTTTCCCCAGAATCCGGCCAAGGGTGGCAAGCCCGTGAGCGAGAACATGAAGACCGCGATCGCGGCGGCCGTCTTGGGATGATGCTGTGCCAACCCGGCCAGCTCATCGACCGTATTCAATTGCCGGCCCGCGCTGCTCAGATAGACCAAAGCGGCAAAGGTGCCAGCGGTCGCCGCGGCGTAGACCAGCAGATAGAAGAACGTCGCACCGACGCCATCGAAATTGTCGGCCCCTTCGGCTCCGCCCGCCACCGCAAACCCGACGGCCAAACCAATCAGCATGTAGCCGGCATGAGCGATCGACGAGTAGGCCAGCAGCCGCCGAACGTTCCCCTGCCACAGGGCCAGCAGGTTGCCCAGCGTCATGGTGACGATCGCCAGCGCTAAGGAAAGCTGCCAGCCGAGCCGTTCGAGGCCGGGCATGGCGACGAACACGATGCGAGCTAGCGCCACAAGCCCCGCGATCTTTGGCACGACGGCCAACAGCCCGGCGTTGGGATTGCTGGTGCCCTGGTAAACGTCCGGAGCATAAAAGTGGAACGGCACGATCGTCAGCCGAAACCCGAGCCCGGCAAAAATCAGGATCAGGGCCAGCGGGGCAAAAGCCGCGACGCCTGCGGCTTCACCGCTATTGGCCAGCGCGTCGTGGATGGCCAGCAACTCGGTCGATCCGGTCGCACCATACAGAAAGCTGAAGCCATAGAGCATGATCGCGGACGAGAGAATGCTGAGAAAAAAGTATTTCGTCCCGGCTTCAAGCAGGTTCTCGCCGCGACCGAGATACAAAATGACGTACGTCGGAATCGATATCAGCTCCAGCGCCACGAAAAACAGCACCAGGTCTCCGGAGAGCGCGACCAGATTGAGCCCAGCCGCGATCAGCAGCAGCGAGCCCATGAATTCCGACGACTCGGCCTGTTCTGACCAGCGGGAGGCGAACAGAATGAACACCAAAGCAACGCCTATGACCGACCAGCGGAGCGTGTAGGAGAACAAATCAATGATGAGCGGACCGCTAAAGCTGCCCGAATTCAGTGATGACTGGACCGCCGAACTTGTTCCCTGCTCGAACAATGCGACGGCGGCCAGCAAAACCGATGCAGCGGCCAACCAGCCCCAACCACCACGAGAGGGCAGGAACGCCCCGCCCAGGTAAACCAGGGTGGCCAAGAGCACCAGAATGATTTCTGGCAACAACAGATAGACGGTCTCATTCGACACGCGTCAATACTCCCAACTTTTGTGGGCCCATATTCTGCGGGCTGTCGACAAGGACCGGCTCGCCCGATCGATTTCGCCGGTAGAGTGCCTGAGCCGCGGGCTCGGTCATCGGTTCGAGCGTGGGCTGCATCCGCCGCAAGAAAAACTCCGGCTGCAAACCGATCCAGAGGACAAACACCACCAGCGGCACTAGCGCCGCCGTCTCGCGCAGCGAAAGATCGCGCACGGGCTCTTCGGAATGCGAATGGTCGGCTTCGTGTAGCGGACCAAAAAATACGCACTGCACCAGATACAACATGTACCAGGCGCCCAGCACGACGCCGAAGACGGCCAGCACGGTGATTACTTTATACACCAGCGCCCACTCGTTGGGTGCCGAAGTCCAGGCCCGTTGGAACATGCCGCTCAAGATCAAGAACTCGCCGGCAAAACCATTCAGACCTGGCAGCCCGATGCTCGAAAACGTGAACACGAGGAAAAAGAACGCCAACAGCGGCAACCGAGCGGCCAATCCGCCAAGCTCACGAATCTCGCGGGTGTGATAGCGCTCGTAGATCATGCCCACCACGGCGAACAGCCCGCCGGTCGAAAGCCCGTGATTGATCATTTGCAGCACGCTCCCCTCGACGCCCACGCTCGTCAGGGCAAACAGGCCCAGCATGCAGTAGCCCAAATGGCTGACGCTGGAGTAAGCGATGAGCCGCTTCATGTCGGTTTGGGCCAACGCCACGAGCGCGCCATAGATGATTCCCGCCCCCGAAAGGATCAGTAGCCAGGGTACAAAAGCCGCGGTCGCATCGGGCAACATCGGAATGCTGAAGCGGGCGAAGCCGTAGGTGCCGATTTTCAGCAGGATGCCCGCCAGGATCACGCTGCCGGCCGTCGGGGCCTGCACGTGGGCCAGCGGCAACCAGGTGTGCAACGGAAACAGCGGCACCTTGATGGCAAACCCGGCAAACAGCGCCAGGAAAATCCAGAGTTGATACGGAGCGTCGATCGGATGCTCGGCCAATCCGTCGGTCAGCGCAGAAATCGAAAATGTCATCAGGCCGTTGTCGGAGTGGTTATAGTTCCACAGCACGATCGCCAGCAGGCCTAAAAACGTCAACAAGCTGCCGGCCAATGTATAGATGAAAAACTTGCCGGCCGCGTATCTCCGGTCTTCGCTGCCCCACACGCCAATCAAGAAGAACAGCGGGATCAGCGTGAATTCGAAGAAGATATAGAACAGAATCACGTCGCGCGCGGCGAACACGCCCAACATGCCGGTGCCCAACATCAAGAGCAAGCAATAGAACGTGACTGGCTTCTCGACGATCGCCTCCCAGCTTACGAGCACGGAGGTGACCAGCAGCAGCGACGACAGGCCGAACAGCCACAGGCTAAGGCCGTCGAGCGCGATACTGAACTGGATATCGATATTCGACGACTCGCCCAGCCAAGGGAAGCTGAACGAGGCAAAGGGCAATTGATCGCTGTCGTAGTTGCACAACAGCACGGCCGTCATGGCCAGCGTCACGAGCGAAGTGACCAGCGCGCTCTGCCGCGCCGTGCCCTGGCCATTGTGGGCCACGAGCAAAACGACTCCCGCGCCGGCCAGCGGCATGAAAATCGTCGCGAACAGTAGGGTCGACATCGGATCCACGTTTCAATGCCTCGAATTACTTTCTGTTTTACTTCCAGCCCGCGCCGAGCGCCGGCCAGATCAATAGGGTTGCGATTAGCACGACGATTCCCCAGACCATCGCCAGCGCATAAAACTGCACCATGCCACTTTGCAGCGAACGCAAGCCGGCGGCGAGGACAAAGGGAACTCTGCCAATCGAATCCACCAGCCCGTCAATCACGTAGCGGTCGATCCAATAGCTCACCTGGGCCAATATCCACAGTGGCCAGACGAACAGCACATCGTAAATCTGGTCGAAAAACAACTTGCCGTGCGACAACCAATACAGGGGTGACAGCAGCCGCTTGAGCGCCACCACCTGAGCAGGATCTCCCAAGTACAAGAACGCCGCCACTCCGATGCCAGCCAGCGCCACCACCGTACCGATCGCGCCGATCAGCGTATGCGATCCGGCAGCGTGCTCCGCCAAGTGAGGATTGATCGTTTGATAAGCCAGCGAAGGGGTGTAGGCGATAAACTTTACGAAACCTTCGGTCCACTCGAAATAGGCGCCCACCACCAACGAGCCGATCGCCAAAATCACTAAAGGAATCGTCATCGCTGGCGGCGATTCGTGGGCATGGTGGCCCGCTTCGTACGGCACCCGCTCTTCGCCGTAGAACGTCAGGAAGAACGCGCGGAAGGTGTAGATAGCCGTCAGGAAAGCGATGAACACGCCGCCCCAATAGAGCCAATAGAACAAGGCCTCGTCGTGCCCTCGTTCGTAGACGGCGGCCAAGATCGCGTCTTTGCTCCAAAAGCCCGCGAACGGAATGACGCCGGCCAAGGCCAGGCAGCCGAACAAAAAGGTCCAATGCGTGGTCGGCATCAATCGTCGCAACCCGCCGAAACGCCGCATGTCGATGACGCCCCCCATGGAGTGCATCACGCTGCCAGCACCCAAAAACAACAGGGCCTTGAAAAACGCGTGCGTGAACAGATGGAACATGCCCGCGGTTATGCCGCCGAGCGTCGCCACGCCCAGACCCAGGAACATGTAGCCCAACTGGCTGATCGTGGAATAGGCCAACACTCGTTTAAGATCGGTTTGCGTCATCGCAATCACGCCGCCGATGCAGGCGGTGGTAAAGCCGATTAAGGCCACGACGTGCTGGGCATCAGGCGACATCATGAACAGCGGCGTACACCGGGTCACCATGTACACGCCCGCAGTGACCATCGTGGCGGCGTGAATCAACGCACTGACGGGCGTGGGGCCCTCCATGGCGTCAGGCAGCCAAACGTGCAGCGGGAACTGGGCGCTTTTGCCACAGGCGCCCAACATCAGCAGCAGGCAAATCGCCGTGGCAATGCCGCCGCCGACGTAAAGCTCGGGCTGGGCCAATCGCGTTTGACCCAGGATGCCGGCGATTCCCTGGGCGTCATGAAAATTGAGCGTGCCGTAGGTGGTCCAAATCAGAAACAGTGCCAGCGCAAAGCCAAAATCGCCCACGCGATTGACCAGAAAGGCCTTCTTGCCGGCCGCCGCCGCCTCGGGCTTTTCGTACCAGAAGCCGATCAAAAGATAACTGCACAGTCCCACTGCCTCCCAAAACACGTAGAGCAGCACGAAGTTGCTGACCGAAACGAGCATCGTCATCGAAAACACGAACAGCCCGATGTAACTGAAAAATCGCCAATAGCCCCGATCGCCGTGCATGTAGCCGCTGGCGTAGATCGCCACGAGCGACGACACGAACGTGACCATCGCCAGCATGATCGAAGTCAGCGCGTCGGCGCGCAACGTCACGCCGATGGTAAAGGGCAAGACGGGCGGCAGGGCTGCTAGCCCCTGCTCGGGCACTGGTTGAGCGGCGGCCGGTGTGCTCAGCGCATTATCGATATTCACCCAATTCCAAAGATCGATCGTCGTTTCCCAGCCCACGCCTTCGCTAGCCTTCGATTGCGTGTGTACTTGCGACAACAGGATC
>JAYVCO010000022.1:0-6130 GCA_043749935.1 Planctomycetia bacterium | reverse complement strand
CCTTTTGATCCGCGATTCCTGGCATGGCACGACTCCCTTATTCGGCACAAAGACGCGGGGATCCGCCCCGACCGTACTAAATAGATGTACAGTCAATATGGCGATCCCGGGCGTGGGAATCAAGGGAGGGTGATAGCATTGGCGGCCCAATGGCTGCGATACGTTCTACAGGGTTATGTCTGCGGAGCATGTTTCCTAATCCGCGTAACTCGAACCTGATCGGTACTTCGTCGTTATCTGGGACGGTTACCGCATGAATCCCTAGACCTAGGTTTCGTCGCGTGTTCACCTTGCCGAGCCCAGACCATATTGTTGATGTAGATGTAATCTGCCCATAGATTGCTCGCAAGAATGCACCTAAACTATTCTGGGAAGATTGAGACTAACGGCAGCCAAGAAAGAGACAAGCATGAACTGGCTAAGCGCATTAACCATCGCAACGCTTGTCGGCTTGGCTGGCTGTCCTCGCGTTGCTGACGAATCCAGTCAACAAGGGGCATCCAGTAATCAAAAAAAACTGAGCGCCGAGCAAGAGGCTCAACTGGTTCAGGCGGACAAACTCCGTCAGCAAGTTGAGGAACTGTTCCCACAGGGCCGATACGCAGAGGCCAAAGGGCCTGCGCAACAAATGCTTGCCATCCAAGAGAAAGTGCTCGGACCTGATGACCGCGAAGTAGGCCGCAGCCTCTTCTTTCTGGCATCGATTGAACAGTATCAAGGGAAAGACGCTGATGCGGAAAAGTTGTGTCGCCGTGCAATGGCAAACCTGGAAAAAGCAATGGGCCCAGATCACCCTGCAGTAGCAATGTGCCTTGAGCTTCTTGCGGGAAATCAAAAGGTCCAAGGCAATCTTGTTGATGCGGAACGTTTGTATCAGCGCGCCCTGGAAATCCAAGAAAAATCTTTTGGACCTGACGATCCGACAGTGATGACGATTCTCAGCGGCCTAGGCTCGATCTACGTTTCTCAAGAGAAATACGACGAGGCCGAGCCTTTTCTTCGCAGGGCGCTCACGACCCAGGAAAAAACTCTTGGACCTGATGATAACAGCGTAGCCAACACGCTCCACGCCTTGGCAGATATGAACTCTGCCCAGGGCAAATACGGCGATGCAGAGACGCTATTCAAACGAGCGTTGTCGATTCAGGAAAAAACCCTTGGTCCTGATCATCTTGGAGTAGCTGCTATCCTCGAGGGCTTGGCTAGAGCCTACGCAAAGCAAGGGAATCTCCAAGGGGCTGATCCGCTCATCCATCGTGCCGAGGATATTCGAGCAAAGAATCAAGATCGCTTGAAGTAGCCTTGTCGATGCGCCGCTGCATGTCTGCGCGATTACAGTCGACCTACACCTATCGCCCCGGCGCATTTCTCGATCGCGCATTTCGCGGCGGATTCGACCGCGAGGGCGGCAGCGGCTGCGTTCCAGAAGCTTGACGCACGGGGTGCTCGCGGTTGTCGATGCCGGGCGACGTGCCCGCGTTGGGAAGTTCGCGATAGGCTAATTCTCGCCGGTAGAGGGCCATGCGGCGCTCGCAGGTGGCCATATCCTGCTGCGGGGCCTTGGCGATGGCTTTCTCTTGGGTCTCGCGGGCTTCCTTGAACATGCCGACGTTTGCTTGGGCCGCGGCCAGGGTTTCCAGATAGCGAAAATCGTCTTCGCCATCCAACTCGATCGCCTTCTTGGCCGCTTCGATGGCCAGCTTGTCGTTGCGATAGTGCTCGTCCGGGCTGGTGGCCATCAGCCAGGCCGCGCTCTGATAGGCCCGGCCCAACTTGGGGCTGACCTTCACGGCCGCTCGATAGTCCTTGGCCGCTTCGCCATACTTTCCCAGTTCCAAAAAGGTGTCGCCCCGATTGATCAGAGCGGCCGCGTTTTCCGGATCGAGCTTGATGGCCTCGCCATAGTCGCGCAGGGCGTCGTTGAACTGGTGCAAGCGATAAAAGGCGTGGCCCCGGCTGTTGAGCGTGGAAGATTCGGGCGGAGCGAGACGCAAAGCCTCCGTATAGTCGCGAAGCGCCTTGGGAAACTCTCCTTGCAAATACGAGAGCTCGCCGCGATTGAAATAGGCATTGGCGTAGTTTTGATTCAGCTCGATCGTGCGGTCGAAGTCGACCATCGCTTCCTTGATTTTGCCTTGTGCCGCATAGCTGACCGCCCGGTTGTGAACGGCTCGCCAGGACTCGGGATTGAATTTGACCGAGGCCTCGAAATCGGCCAAAGCTTTTTCTTCGTTTCCGGCCTGGGCCTGCGCCTCGCCACTACGATTGTGGGCCCAGCCCATCAAGCGGTGCGCGTAATCGACGTACGTTTTCCGCAAGCCTGCGTCGATGCCGCGACGGCAGAGATCGATGACCGCCGTATAGTCTTCGAGCGACTGGGCGACTTTGCTCTTGGCAAAGGCCTCGTCGATGAGCGGCCGACCACTTTTATCGCCCGGGTTGTCGGCCATGGGAACTGGTTTCAAGCCGGAAGCCGGAGCGCCGGCTTCTTGACCCGCACTGTCGACACCCTCTAGCTTCGGGCCGCTTTCGTTTTCGACCGGCTCGGTGTGCTGGGCCTGCTGCACGGCGGGAGTTTTGAAACGCGGCTGGAAGTTCGATTTCCGCGGCAGCGGTTTGCTCGAATTCGGCCCGAGTTGTTTCGGAGTGGTCAGTCTTTGCACGGGCCGCTCGTCTTCATCTTCGACGAAGGGGAGCACCTTGAACGCCGATTTCGCACCGGGCTTGGTCTCTGACGTGGCGCGGTTCTCGTCGCTGAAACGCCGGGCTTCAGACCCGCCCGGCTCGGCCGCGGAGATCAGCGTCGAGAAGCCCAACAGCGCCAAGGCAAACGGCGCGATAACGGTCCGCAGAATGTCAACGTTTATCATCGTGAACCTCCTTGTTCGCGAAACTCTCATTTATTGAATCGTAGGCGGGTGATTAGGGACGACTCAAAAATAACTTCGACATTTTGATTTCCCTCACCCTTTTATTTCCCTCACCCTGCCCTCTCCCCGAGGGAGAGGGTGTTTAGTGCGGCTCCGTCATGCGCATTGGATCCAGGGCTTCGGCCAGAACCTTGTCCGGCAAAATGTGTTGTTCCTGACAGAGCTGTCGAATTGTCTTGCCCGTCTTGAACGCCTCTTTGGCCAAGGCGGCGGCTCGCTCATATCCGATATGCGGGTTCAGGCTGGTCACCATCGCCAGACTCTTTTCGACCATGGCCTCGCACGCCTCGCGATTGGCCTCGATATCGACGGCGCAAAAATCGACGAAGGCCCGGGCAGAGCTGGCCAGCAACTCGCAGCTTTCCAGAGCCGCGTGCCCCATGACCGGCATCATGATATTGAGCTCGAAGTTGCCGCCCGTGGCCCCGGCAAACGCCAGCGTCTGATCGTTGCCGATCACGCGGGCGCAAACCTGCATCATGCTCTCGCACATCACCGGATTGACCTTGCCGGGCATGATCGACGAGCCGGGCTGACGATCGGGAAGCATGATTTCGTAAAAGCCGCAGCGCGGGCCACTGCCCAGCCAGCGGATGTTGTTGGCCAGCGAAAACAAGCTGACCGCGATCGCGCGCAAATCGCCGCTGCACTCGACCAGCCCGTCGCGATTGGCGTTGGCCTCGAAGTGATTGGTCGCCTCGACAAAGCCGATGCCCGTTTCTTGAGCCAGCACGGCCGCCACCTTGGCGCCAAACTGAGGATGCGTATTGATGCCGGTGCCGACGGCCGTGCCGCCGGCCGGCAGTTCGCAAACCGCCTTGATGGCCAGCTTCGCGCGATCGATCGACAATTGCAATTGTCGCACGTAGCCGCTGAACTCTTGCCCGAGCCGAATCGGCGTGGCATCGGCCAGGTGCGTGCGGCCGATCTTGATGATGTCGTCCCACTGCTTCGCCTTGTCGGCGAGCACGTCGCGAAAGCGCTCGAGCGCGGGGATCAGACTTTTGTGGATTGCCACGGCCACGGCCACGTGGATGGCGGTGGGAAACATGTCGTTCGTGCTCTGCCCCATATTGACGTGATCGTTGGCGTGGACCGGCTTTTCGGCGTGAAACCGATCGCCCGCCAACAGCTCGATGGCCCGGTTGGCGATCACCTCGTTGGCATTCATATTGCTCGAAGTGCCGGAACCGGTCTGAAACACGTCGATCGGAAATTGGTCGTCAAACTTGCCTTTTGCCACTTCGCGACACGCCGCTAGCAGTGCCTCGACTTGGGGAGCCGTAAGCGCGGTCTTGCCCGAGCCGGTTAGTTTTCCCAGGTCGCGATTGGCCACCGCGGCGGCGTACTTTACCAGGCCCAAAGCGTGGATCAGCGGAGCCGGCAGGGGCCAGCCCGAGATCGGGAAATTCTCGACCGCCCGTTGCGTTTGGGCGCCGTAATAGGCGTGGGCGGGCACTCGGACCTCGCCCATTGAATCGCGTTCGATACGAAACTCACTCATGGTGTCTTCCTGGATGCATACCGCACGCCGGCGTGGATGCGGGCACAGCCAGGCGTGTACCAGGCCGGTTTTCCCAAGGCGGCAGAGTCTAAGATGCCTGTAATCATAGCGGTTATGCCAATTTCCACAAAGACCGACGCGTCTCGAAAAGCACATCCGCGGGGTCGAAAAGAGCCTTCTGCCAGCAGCATCAAACGAGTGTGGATGGCCGACATTGGACTGCGAAAAAGAATCTCGATTGCCCCGGCCTCAGTGGCTCCTTAGAATTGCCACGCAAGCAAAAACTTGCACTTTTTTTCGCCCCCCGACCCGCTGCCAGCATTGACGCTGTTGGCAGGTGTGCTTCCCCCAGGCACTTGTCGATTATGTCCGAGTTCGAAGGCAACCCCGAGTTCCGTAAACTCTTGTCCGGTCACTGCGAAGTGGACCTCGTGCAGCTCATGCTCGAGTTGGCGGCCGACGCCTATCCAGATCTCGACCGCGTGGGCTGCTTGCTGGAAATCGACCGGCTGGGCGTCGCCTGTAGCGATGTCGCCGCGGCCTGCAAAACGTGCGACGTGCGTGGTCGGCTGTCGGCCATCAGCCAACTGCTCTATGAGGTCGAAGGATTTCACGGCAACCGCGACGGCTACTACGAGCCCGAAAACAGCTACCTCAACGAAGTCCTGGCGCGCCGCTGCGGCATCCCCATATCGCTGGGCATCCTTTATATGGCTGTCGCTTCGCGCACGGGCTTGAAAATGTTCGGCGTCAACACGCCGGGGCATTTCGTCGTCGGCTGTTGTCGCGGCGGCGATGTGCTGTTCGTCGATCCGTTCACCAATGGCGATGTGTTGGATCGTGACGCTTGCAAATGCCGAATCGAGCAGGCCGTGGGACAAAAAGGAGCAATCTGCGACGAACATTTTCGCGCCGCTGCTCCGCTCGATATCGCGGCGCGCGTGTTGCGCAATCTTAAGGCGGCCCACGCCATGCAAAGTCACTGGTCCGACGTGCTCGGCGTGCAACGACGGCTGGCGGCATTGCTGCCGCAAATCCCGCAAGAACGCCGCGATCTGGGGCTGGCTTATTTGCGGCTGGGCCAGCCCACGAAAGCGCTACCAGTTTTGGAACAATACATGGCGGTCTGTGGCAGCGATCAGGCAGCCGCCTTGAAGCCTTCGCTACAGGCGGCGCGGCGCATGATTGCTGAACTGAATTAGCTGCATTTGCAAGGATCTTCTGCGTTGGCATTGGAGGCCGATGGCTGCCCGTTCTTCTATCTCGCCGAAACTCGTTGATGCGGCTCGCACGCGCACGCGTTCGCCCCGAACCTGTTGGACCGGCCGGCGTGTGACCGTGATGGGCCTGGGCCGGCACGGCGGCGGAATCGGCGCGGCCCGATATCTGGCTGGGCAAGGCGCGACGGTCACGATCAGCGATGCGGCCGAGCAGTCAACGCTCGCCGAGTCTTTGGCGCAACTCGAAGATGTGCCGATCGCGGCGCTCAAGTTGGGTGGTCACGACCCGATTGATTTCCAATCCGCCGAATTCGTGGTCGTGAATCCGGCGATTCGGCCCGAGCATGACTGCTTGCGACTCGCACGAGAGCGAGGAGCGCGATTGACTTCGGAAATCGAATTGTTCTTGGTGCGATGCCCGGCGCGCGTGTTGCGCAATCTTAAGGCGGCCCACGCCATGCAAAGTCACTGGTCCG
>JAYVCO010000021.1:0-7948 GCA_043749935.1 Planctomycetia bacterium | reverse complement strand
ATCGCCACGAGACCGGCCAGCATTCCGTTGCACATCATCGATGTGTCTGGCTTCATGCCACGGGCCATCATGAAGAACATGCAAGCCAGCGCACCGGTGACGCTCGCCAGCATCGTGTTGACGACCACCGTGGTCAGCCGCAAATCGGTGCCTGCCAGGGTGGAACCCGGGTTAAAACCGAACCAACCGAAAGCCAGGATGAACGTGCCGATGACTGCCAGGGGAATGTTGTGGCCAGGAATTGGCACAGCCTTGCCATGCACATATTTTCCAATTCGCGGTCCGACAATCATGCCGCCGGCCAAGGCGATGACGCCGCCCATGGCGTGTACCACGCCGGAACCGGCGAAGTCCACCGAGCCGTGGCCCAGTTGCCAGTTTTTGCCGGCCTGTGCCAGCCAACCACCGCCCCACACCCAATTGGCGTATAGGCAATAGGGCAACGCGACCCACAGTCCATACAAACAGAAATTCTTCCAGCTCCAACGCTCGGCCATCGTGCCGGTCGGAATCGTGGCGGTGGTGTCCATGAAAACCATCATGAAGAAGAACAGCGCCATGCAGCTCACGTCGTCGACACCCTGCAAGAAAAAGCCCTTGGTGCCAACCAATCCAAACTGCGGTAAGTTTTCGGTGCCGCCGATGCCGAGACCGCCGTTCAACAGCGAAAGACCGGGGCCGAGCGATGCATACCACCCATCCGCGACCGGGGCGTTAAACCAATTACCCCAGCCAAGAGCGAAGCCGTACGCCCAAAAGGCGAAGCAGCCGAGCGGATAAATCATCATGTTCATGGCGAACGTATGAGAAGCGTTCTTCGCACGTCCCAAGCCGCCTTCCACCATGGCAAAGCCGGCCTGCATGAACATTACCAGGAAACCCGCCACCATCGTCCAGACCACGTTGATCGAGTACAAGTTGTGGATGACTCGGTCGTAAACGCTGGGAACCGTTTGCCCGGCGGGATCGCCGTCGCCAATGGGCCCGGGTGAGGGCGTCGCCCAATAACCGGCACTGCCGCCCGTCGGATCAGGCCATAACGGCTTGGATGGATCCGGGCTGATTCCGGTCTCATAGGGGGGCAGTTTCGCCAACGCGGCGGCAGCCGCAGCAGCGGCTTCATCCGTCGGGGCCGCGGCGGCCGCTGGTGCAGCCTCTTCTTTTTTGGCCTCGTCTTGCGCGCGCAACAGTTGCGCCGAACAGGCCAGTCCGATGCCGACGCACGACATCATTAAATACTTACACACCCGCTTTCTAAAAACTCTCATGGACAGTTCTCCGCTTACACAAAGGGACGCCGCGGGACAAAACACTGCGCGCACACTGCGCACAGAAACAACTAAACGAACGATCACATTCGCCTAACACGAGGTGCTCGGAGGCGATAGCAATCAGTGTGCCAGGACACTGGTCCAAGTCCGAAAATAGACCAATTCCATCACTGCATGGTCTTTGCAAACCAAGACTTAGAGAAAAGAAGCCAATCCTTGGCGATGCCCCAAACCAGAGCTATTTGGATGCCCATGCCTAGAGGGCGCGCAGATCGCGAGCAACTATCGGGCAGGCGCCGCCGAGGGCTGCTGGAACCAGCGAGAAATGCCGCGGAATACTACGGATTGGGCCGCGGCGCCGGCAGCGGATCGTGCTCGTCTTCGATTTCGCCGACGATTTCTTCGACGATGTCTTCCAGCGTGATCAAACCTAGAATTTTGCCTTGCCGGTCGCGAACCACGGCCATCGGCCGGCGCTGGCGGCGAAATTGCCGCAAAACCTCGGAGATCGGCCGATCCGGGTCGACGAAAATCGGCGGGTACATCGCGTCGTCCAGCACGACCATCCCGCGCAGGCTGAACAGGTGAAACAGGTCCTTGGTATTCACGATGCCCACGATGTTGGCCACGTCACCATCATACACCGGCATGCGCGTGTGGGCGCCGTCACGAACCTTCTCCAGAATCCGCTGTTCTGGCATGTGCAATTCCAAAGCGGCCATCCGCTGGAGCGGCACGAGGCAATCGCGCACGCGCTTGGCCGGCAATCGGAACACGTTGCGGACGTATTCTGCCTGGTCGCGGGGCAGAAGGCCCGCACGGCGAGTCTCCTCGATGATCAAACCAAGTTCCTCAACCGAGTGTACCATCTGGTGTCCACTGAGGGGCTCGAAGCCCAGCATCCGCACAACTCCGTTGCCCATCCAATTCATCATGGCGATGAAAGGTCGCATCACGGCCGAAAACCACAATAGTGGGCGCGCAACCCACAGGCTTACCATGTCGGGTCGCTCCAGTGCAATCGCCTTGGGAGCCAGTTCGCCGAGAATCACGTGCAAGCAAGTAATGAGCGCGAAGGCCACGATCGTGGCCACGGTGTGAGTGGCGATCCAGGAAGTGGTAGCTGGCAGGAACCCAAACAACGGTTCGATCAGCCGCGCCATCGAAGGTTCGCCAACCCAGCCCAAGCCCAGGCTGGCCAGCGTGATTCCCAATTGCGTGGCCGCAATCGCATCGTCCAGATTCTCAATGGCGTGCTTGACGGCCAGGGCCCCGGCGCGACGATTGTTGATCATTTCGTCGACGCGCGTGCGGCGCACCGCGACCAACGAAAACTCGGCCGCCACGAAATATGCATTTAAGAGCACCAACAGCGGTACGGCCAACAGGCCCAGCGCCGATGCAACCAACCCCGTATCCATCGCCTATCAATCTCCTCAGTTATCCATTGCCGGCAGTTTTGGCCAAGACCGCCAACAGCGCGCGGCAGAAATCGGGTAAGTCGTCCGGTTTGCGGCTAGAAACAAATTGCCGATCGACCACCACGGGCGCATCTTCCCACAGAGCGCCGGCATTGATCAAATCGTCCTTGATCCCAGGCGAACCCGTGACTCGAACTCCGCGATAGACGCCCGAGGAAATCGGAATCCATCCGCCGTGGCAGATAGCCGCGACCAGCTTGGACGCCGTGGCAAATTCGCGCACCAGAGCCAGCACATGGGGATCGCGCCGCAATTTGTCGGGCATGAACCCACCGGGAACGACCAGACCCTGAAAATCTGCACTGCGCATATCGCGAATGGCCTCGTCGGCGCGGCAAGGATAGCCGTGTTTGCCGGCATATTGCCGGCCGGCTTCCGGGCCGGCCACAATCACCGTCGCCCCGGCCTCTTGCAGCCGAAATTTTGGGTACCAAAGTTCCAGATCTTCGTAGATGTCGTCCACGAACATCAAAACTCGGCACGATTTCAAAAGAGAATCCGTCATTTGGGTCGTCCAGGAGGAACCATCGAACTGGCAATATGGGCATTGGCAGCCTCGTTTTGTACCAGGAGCCGTAACGTCCGGCTACGGGAGACGCCAATTGCAAGATTCCGGCCAGACGCCACCACCAGGCGTTGATCTGTGCTTGTCTCGCCCGGTCGGCAAGAATAAATTGCCTCACGAGCTGCCTTGGAATGGCTTACATGTCCGGCGGAGACTACATAATGAGCGACAGTGTGCCTCGACCCTCTCAAACGCCGGCGCCTGCTTGGCGCCCACTTCCGGCCCTCGATCGTCGGGTACTCGGCGTTTTGGTCGAAAAGGCCAAAACCACGCCCGATGGTTACCCGATGTCGATCAATTTGTTGCGCAGCGGCTGCAACCAGAAGAATAATCGTTATCCGCTCATGGACGTGGAACTGGAAGACATCGAAGAGTCATTGGCAAGGCTGCGGGCCGCCGGAGCGGTGGCCGAGGTGCAGGGTGGGGGCCGCGTGTCCCGGTTTCGACATTATATGTACGAATGGCTGGGCGTCGATAAGGTCGAGTTGGCGGTCATGACCGAGCTATTGCTCCGCGGAGCCCAGACCGAGGGCGAATTGCGAGGCCGGGCGGCCCGCATGGAGCCGATTGCCGACGTTAGCGCGCTGCGCCCTGTTTTGGCCTCGTTGGCAGGCAAGGGACTGATCGTCTCGCTCACGCCGCAGGGCCGAGGGCACGTGCTGACCCACGCGCTCTATGAGCCACGAGAGCTGGAAAAACTTCGCGCCGAGGCCACGGCCAACTATCGAGAAAGTTCCGACGCCGGCGAATCGGCCAGCGCGCGTCCCGCCGCGATGAATCCGCCGCAGCGCGAGCCGGGCAGTGTGACGCCATTGGCTCAAGCCAGAGCGCAAAATGCCGTGCCTCCGACGCCCTCCGCGCCGGCTGCCTACGCCAGCAGCCAGTCGGTCGATGAACTGCGGCGCGAATTGGACGAAGTACGCGGGGAAGTGGCCAAATTGCGAAAAGACTTGGATGACCTTTGGTCCAACTTCCGCTAATAGCCCTGGGTATTCTGCACGCTCACCATTCGCGGCGCCACGCGAGTCAGCTCTTGGCCTTGTCGGTCATACGCCACGCCCAACAGGCTGTGTGCACCGGGCAAGGCCAGATCGGTCGGCCACTCAGCCCGAGCCCGGGCAAACTTTCCTTCCGAGCCAAACGTTTCGATCTTGCCCTCGAAATCCCCCAGCGTCTTGCCGTCGTTGTCGAGAATTCGAAACACGACCTTTCCGACTTCGGCAACGTGGTGCGGAGCGATGGCCATCAGCCCGGTCACTAGCGCGGGTTTCTTCTGCGTCCAGGGCGTATCGCAGCGCACCGGCATCATCACGGCGCCGCATTGCCTCCAATGTGCCGCTTCCAGCCGCTGTACCAACTGCACCTTGGCCTGCGAGGCGGGCTGTTGGACCGAAAGTGGACTCCCATAGACAAACGTGCGATTGACCCGCGTGCCGCCATCGCTGTAACACAGCTCGGCATCGAGCGCAATAACGGCGTCGCGCTCAGCCTTGAAATCGGGAAAATTGACCCAAGGCAATTTGAACTCGACCTCGGCGCCATCGCTCGTGCGCCGGGCCGCCACTTCGACTCCCGTCCCCGGGATGACTTGCAACATATCGGGCCGCAGGCACCAGCGAGGCTTGATTTCAGCGGCTTTGTAGGCGGTCCAATACATGTGGACTGCGCCCGGTCCCCAGTGCATCGCGCGAAAATCTGAATTGCGCCGTGTGTCGAAGTACCATTCGACGGCGTCCCCTTCCCACAGCCGGTCGTCGGGCGCGGGATCGGCCTGTTTCTTGTCGAGCGTGCGCAGCGCGGCGTAAAACGCACCGTCATCCCACATATAAAAAAACTGCCCTGCGCGGTTTTCCAGATCGGGATCGAAATATCCGACCGGCGTTCCAAACGCGTCCTTGAATTCCTCCAGATTGCCGTCGATCTTCATGCCTTCCGGAGCCCGAGTCGCAACGCCTCGCACGCCGCTTTGCAACTCAGCCGCCGAGACCCGGCCGCCAGGAATCAGCGTCGCACACACAACGCACGCAAAAACTTTGATCGCAGATTTCAACATGGCGCGAGATCCTAAATGACGGTCTTTAACGAGAGAGGTAATTTAATTGGGCTGATCCGTTGATAGTAGGACAGAGATGATTTGGATTTGCAAGCGGCCAGGAAAGGCCTTCGGCCCGACTCGTGACCAGCTTGATTTGACGCCCTGCGCTCTGCCGCTACTTGGGTGGCCCAAAGCGCTCGACCGTCACTTCCGAGTACGGGCTCGACTCGGCGTCGAGGAGCGTCTGCTGCTTGCCCAGCAGAGTCTTGTCGAAAAATGCGCGCACGTAGTCGCGCATGATTTGTATCCGCCGATAGCGCTCCTCTAGGGTGCCAGGGTCCCAAATCGCCGCGTCGCTGAAACTTTGGTGGCGCACGCCGGGAATCGTGACCCGAAAACCGCCGCCGACAATCGTGCGCATCAGGTCGTCGACAAATTTGGCGACACTTGCCGCCTTCTGGTTGAATTCCTCTCGCGTCATCTTCGCCTTGGCCAAGTCCTGGTCGGTCGGGATCGGAGGACCATCGGTCAGCTCCAAGAAGGGCTGTCGCGGACCGTTTCCATCCTCGCTGGGAAAAAACGGCAAGGAACTAGCATGGCCGTCCATGTTGACCGACGCTTTGAAGCGCGGGTCGTCCGAGCAGGCTTCAGGGGCGGCAACGCCGCCAATCGAATGGCCGATGACTCCGACGCGCTGGAGATCGAAGCGATCTTTGAACTTTTTATCGTCTTCGCTCGCACCCTGGCCAGCATCGAGACGCTGCAACTGGTCGAGCACGAATCGCAAATCGGCGCTCCGCAGCTCGACCTTTTCGCGATAGTCCTGCCGAGAATTCTCCGGATCGGCACGCAGCCTGGCAACTTCTTGTGGGCTCGGTTGGGCAATGACCACCACGCGACGATCGGGATAGACGATGGCCCGACTCTGGAATGGATGGTCAACAGTCGCGACGACGTAACCGTGACTGACCAACTCCTCGACGATGGCCGTGTACTGAATTCCGTTCGTGCCCATGCCGGGCGAAAGCAGCAGCAATGGATAGCGGCCGTTCCCCGTGGCAACCGGCGGGTCGGCCAGTGCGTGTCCCTTGATCGAGCCCAAGAGCATCGTTTCGGCGCCCAGTTGTTTGTTCAAGGCTGGCAGGTCGGGAAAATACGGCGCGACCCGGGCCGACGGCGACGCCTCGGCCGGATACCAAAGCTCCACTCGCAATTCACGCTTGTCTCGCTCGTCCGGAGTATTCATCTCCGGTCGCGAGCTATCGGTCCAGAAATAAGTAACCCGTCCAATTGCCAGCTTGCCCGTCGGCGCCGGCAAAGGCCGTCCCAGGTCCGCCGCCACTGCCTGCCATGTTCCGGCCACGAGCATCGCAATGACCGTCGCACCGGCTCTCGTTTGCCAGCGCGCAATAGCCATAGCTCGACTAGGCGAGGAATGGTGGTGACTGACGGCAGATAATTGCATCGAAAATCTCCCACTATGAATTGTCCGACAGTTAAAGCGCGGCCACGCCCACTATTCGTCGCTGCGGCCTGTTTCTTGGGACAAATTGACGAGAAAGACCGTCGGCCAGCTCGACGCAGGCCACCAGATGCGACCTCAGCGGCCTGCCGTGAATCGCTCGATCCTGAGCGGTCGGTTCTGCTACTTCTTATCCTGCGTCGTAATCGGAAACGAGTCGGTGCGGAAAGGCGACGCGGGCAGATCCTCTTTGTTCCACAGGTTCACCACCGGATATGCGGCCCAGCCGTAGCGCACCGCCACGGGCTTGGCGACCTGGTCGCTGGAAACGACCACGGTCTCGCCGACGACGTTGGCCGTGGCCGGATAAAACTTCTTGTCTTCGCCAGCAATCGTGAAACCGCTGAGCGGACCGCCTTTGGCAATCAGGCCCGAGCCGACATGCTTGAAGCGCAGCGTGACTTGATTGCCATTGATCTCCTTATTGTCATAGAGCGGACCGGCAAATTCGACCTTTTCACCATAAGCAATCGACCGGGCGGCTAGCGCCAGGCGAGCGCCAACTGGCTCCTTGCGGCGGGGATGAATATCTTTTTCGTCCCCAACGTCGGTCGTGACCACGAGTGCCGTTTTCGGCACGTTCCTGCTCACGTGCAATTGCGCGTCGCGAACTTCGGCCCAAATACTATCGGACGGCTCGCGAACGATCGCCTCGTAGGGAGCAATCTGCACGATCAAGAATGGGAATTCGGGCTGTGCGAACGTATCGCGCCAATTCTTGATCATCGCCGGCAGCAAAGTGCGATATTGATAAGCGCGTCCCGCGTTCGATTCGCCCTGATACCAGATCGCGCCTTGGATCGCATAAGGAGCCAGCGGGGCGATCATCGCGTTGTAAAGCGTGGTCGCTCCCCGCGTCTTGAGCACGTCGCTGATCTCCGGATTCGATTCGATCGATTCCTTGCTCATCCACTCTTCAGCCGCTGTGCCGCCCACATTCGAGGCGATCAGGCCGACGGGCACTCCGATCGCCTTTTGCAAATCGCGTCCGAAGAAATAACCAACGCCGGAAAAATCGCCAACCGTCTGCGGGCTCGCCGCGGACCAATCGCCTTTCACGTCAGCTCGCGGCTT
>JAYVCO010000020.1:0-2966 GCA_043749935.1 Planctomycetia bacterium | reverse complement strand
CACGTTCCGGGCCATCGTTCCGAGAAACTGGAGAGGCGATTGGTGTACCGTCGCTTGCGCCGCCAGATCAAAAAAGAAATCGTTCCTGCCGACCAGCGTAACCCTGGCCGGTATCGAGCAGGCCCACGTGGGACTCTATCTTTCAGGCGATCGCGAGGCGCTCGCCCTGGCCGAGCAGCTTTTCGAAGTGCAGGAGTGCAACGGTGCGCTGCTCTCAAAACAACTGGCCAAAGAAGCCGAACAACTGCTCGTCTCGATGCACGAAGCCACGGCGGCCAGTTCTCCGCTGGCAACCTACGATGGCTGGCTGCACGCCGTCTTCAAGTCCAAGAACAGTTCCGAAGAAGCTGAGCGCGCCAAGGCAACCATGACGGATCTGCAAGATCGACTAGGCCGCCTGGCTCAAACGAGACCGTAGCAATTCGATATTCAGGGCAGGCCCGGCTGCCAGCAGAGACATCACCTTCACGCTACCTCGCCTGCGCAACTTCCGCAAACGTTGACCGATCATCGCTCGATTGGTTCTTTTGGCCGGCCGCCCTTCCACCGAATAGCACGTCGCCGTAGAGTTTCACGCGCAATTCGCTTGGCCTTGATCTGGGACCTTTGAATTCTTGGGTTCGCGCCAGACACGTCGAAGGGTCGATTCATGATTTCTAGCCGGCCGCTGGTGTTCGGCTGCGCGCTCACATTGCTGCTAGTCTGTTGCCAGACGAATCGACCCGTCTTTGCCCAGGCCGCCGTGCAGCCGGAGTTCCAGGCCGCTCCATCTCAGCCGGATACCGAGTTGGCTCCGTTGCTCGGCGAGCTGCACCTCGAACGGCTCCCGCCGGTCACTGCCGAGCTTGGGCCAATGGACCAAGAGGATCAAGTTCCGGCGCACTCATTTTGGCACGTTCCGACCTATGACGACTGTTGCCGTTTTTTCAAGCGCGATGAAGACCCCCAGAGTTGGCGGGCACGCAAGTTCTCCACCGGCTACTCGCTCGGCGTGATGGATGGCGACCACCTGGTTCGCGGGCGGCTGGATCAGGGCACCGGCCTTACGTTCAGCAAACGATGGGGCTGGGACTTTGCCGATTACTGGGGCGCCGAATCGCGGTTTCTCGAAGCCAGCCTGCCGATCATCGACATCACGGGCCACATGCAAACGCACACCGGACACATGCTTCTGAATGACACAAGCTTATTGCTCTATCCGTGGGGCGATACCCGGCTGCGGCCCTTCTTGAGCTTTGGCGTCGGGTTGGCCTATTTCAATTTCGACGACATTGGCGGCCGCCAGAACAAGTTTGTCGTCGACCTGCCCGCCGGATTCGGCTGCAAGTATTATTGGAATGAAAGCCTGACGATTCGTGCCGATATCACAGACAACCTCGTGCTCGCCGGCCAGGGATTGAGCACCACCAACAACGCCTCGTTCACTTTCGGTGTCGAAGTTCGGTTCGGCAGCCTGCGCGGCCTCTGGCCCTGGCACAAGTGTGACAAGCCTTGATGGATCGTCGGAAGATCCACCGATCTGCCGTCAGAAAACCGTAAGCAGTCCGCTTAGATTGAACGACGCGCTGTGAGCTCTGGAAGTCTTCGACTCTCAGGCCATGCGGCGCCGACGGCCGAAGAGCATGAAATACACCAGCGCTGCCAAAGCCAATAGCCAGGCGGCAGGTTCGGGCACGGCGTTAACTGGCGACGCTGCTCCGCTCTTGTGGTCACTCGTGTCATCGGTCGCCAGTTTCAGCGCTTGATCGGGCGCAACTACCCAATCCTTCGCGTCATCCTGAGGCGCGACGGCGGGAATCGTCGCGCTGCGTACCGCCGTTTCGGGCTCGATCAAGGGTGCCGCCGAGTCATCGGACGCCGTTGGGCTCGGATGCCCCAGAAGTAAATCTTCGACGGGGTCGGCCGCCCAAGCATGGGCTGGCGCGGCTATCGCCAGTAACCCGGCGAAAAACCAACTAACCGATTTAGCGTGCATTGACGCAGATCTCATTCGATCGTCCCTTTACGCGAGCCGGCCTGCTTCAAACGTCAAAACATCTCAAACGTCGAAACTTCCAGCTCCTTGGCCCCTCTGTTCCGTTTCAAAAGAGCACTCGGGACGAGTTCTCATCAGGTCATCATAACATGAATGGCACGATTTCTGGAAAAAAATTCCATTTTTTTCTTCCGCAAAACTAGCCATGCTTCTTCGTTATGTCAAAAGGGCCGGTTTTGCCGCCAGAGTGCGTCAATTCGCACGGAATGAGGCGACGCAATTGCCAGCTGGGGAGCCGGGCAATGGGACCCGACAAAAAACAGCGGCGGCCGCCGGCAAAGGGTTTGCAATGGACTGCCGGCCTGCCGGTGGATGCCTCGCACTGCTACCCGACGGGTCCGAGTTCGAGCACCAATATTCAGAACGTGTTTCGGCGGAAATTTTCAGGCGTTTCTGCTTGACCCAACAGGTGCCCCTCGCTAAGTTGAAGACAGTTGCGAAATTACCTTTCCTGGTCTCGAACAATCATTCGAATCTTCTCTCAGCGAGGCATGTTATGAAACGGTCGAGGGGCGCGTTTACGCTAGTCGAACTCTTGGTGGTGATTGCCATTATCGGCGTGCTCGTTGCTCTGCTCTTGCCGGCCATTCAGGCCGCGCGCGAGGCCGCGCGTCGATCGAGTTGCACCAACAATATGAAGCAGTTGGGGATCGCACTGCAGAACTATCACGATTCGCTCAAGACCTTCCCGACCGGTCAGGTGGTCAGTGGGCTGTTCGTCAATGGCGCCCCGGTCAACGTTTACGCACAAGTGCATTCGTTGTTGCTTCCGTACTTGGAAGAAACGACGTTGGCCAACATGTACAACAAGAACTTAGGCTGGACGCGCCAGGATCCGCAAATCGGATCGAAGGTCATTCCGCTCTTCATGTGTCCTTCGAACACCGGGGACAATCCGATATTCAGTAAGATCTTCGAAAACGGTCTGATC
>JAYVCO010000019.1:0-2132 GCA_043749935.1 Planctomycetia bacterium | reverse complement strand
AGCGGTGACGGAGCCAAGGCTCGGATGAAAGCTGACGAACGCTCCGCAGCCGACCGGAATGCGCGGCGGCGCGCCGGTCATCATGTAGTGATTGCCCGCGCCGTGATTGCCTTGGTCGTGGCGGATGGAGCGAACGATGGCGAGCTTGTCGGTGATGCCAGCAAGGCGTTGCATATGCTGCGAGAACTGCACGCCGGTGGTGCGCGTCTGGATTGGCTGAAACGCCCCGCGAATTTCACTCGGCGCGTTCGGCTTGGGATCGAAGGTTTCGTAGTGCGTGGGTCCGCCATCCATCCAGATCAAGATGCAGCTTCGCGCCGGTGCGGTCGAAACGCCCGTCGCTTGTGCCTTGAGCCGAAGCATATCGACGAAGCCAGCGCCGAAGAGAGCGCCGAGGCCGAGCTTGAGACAGTCACGGCGTGTGACGTCGTGGCGGTTTTTTTGGATGGTCATGCGAAGCCCCCCAAGTAGTCGCTTATTGTGCAGTATGTATTATCGTACCAAAGGTAGTGCCGAGATCGAACGATTTTTCGTCAGAAATTACTTCATTCTTCCGGCTGGAACCCAATTCGACGTTTCGGCTTGGGCTCGGCGGGCGGAGCAGTCAGCTGGCGAATCGTCGCGATAATTTGCCGAATCGCCTCGTCGTGGGTGCCAAACTTCTTTTCAAGCTCGGCCAATTTTTTGGCGAACTCTTTGTGGGTCAAGGCGAACTCACGCAACTTGACGAACGCCCGCACCACGAAGACGCTGACTTCGACGGCACGCGGCGAGTTCAGCACGCTCGCCGCCATGATGGCGCCGTGCTCAGTGAAGGCGTAAGGCAAGTAGCGGCGACCGCCACGACCCTTTGAGGTGCCAATTTGGCACCTCAAAGATTCGAGCTCGGTCTCGGACAGTTGGAAACAGAAATCGCCTGGAAATCGATCCTGATTCCGCTTCACCTGCCGATTCAGCGTCTTCGTCGGCACACCATAGAGCGTGGCTAAATCGCTGTCGAGCATCACCGTCTCGCCGCGAATCACGTGAATCATCGGCTCGATCTGATCGACCAAAATGACTTGAACGTCATCGGTCATTTTTCATATCTCCCTGGCCAGTTAGCGACTTACGGCGCATCGTTTGAGATCACAATTTGTGATCTCAAACCCTAGGCCGGAATGAACTATCAACTGTTCTTGAGGTCACAATTTGTGACGTCAAGGACGGCAACGGTCGCAGTGGCCTAGGTCGCAACTTGAGGTACCAATTTGGCACCTCAAGTTTGTGCTGAAACACGGGGAAAAACAACATTTTGCATCATTGAGGTGCCAAATTGGCACCTCAAACGCGACCCACTCAATCCTTGAACACAAACTCCGGCGTGTTCAGCAGTGCCCACAGCAAATCTTCCGTCGCTTGCCGACGTGTGACTCCGACGAAAACGCGCGCCGCCGTCTGCCGTTCCGCATCGCTCGGCTGTCGGCAATACACCAGCAGATACAATTCGTCCACGATCTCTTGCGTCGTCTTTTTGCTGGCGGCCAATGTCGCCGCTCGGCCTTCGTCGCTCGTTACCTTTGCGTGCAGCCTCGGCGAGTTCATCAGGTGCAGGGCTTGCACCACCGTGGAATCGTTGGTCCGTTCGCAGGGCGGGTCTTGATTGGGGTCGGGACGGCCGAAGCTGTCGAGGAAGATCGATTGCGTGCGCACCGTCCATAACTCGATCGCGCGCGTGCGCGGCGGGGCGGCGGCGAACACCTCCGGCACTCCCGTAATGTCGGTCAGCGCGTCGAGCAGCACTTCGCCGCGCAACCGCTGCCGATAGTGCCGGGAGTAGTTCCGCAGATCGCCGATGTTGGTCTTGCTCGGCAATGACGACAGGCCGTAGATGTGGCTCGTCAGGAGGGTGCGTAAGAGCTTTTTCTGATCGTAGCCTTGCTTGCGGAAATGGTCGGCCAGGGCGTCGAGCAGGGGACCATTGCTGGGCGGGTTGGTGGCGCGCATGTCGTCGATCGGCTCGACCAGACCGCGGCCCATCAGGTCGGCCCAGATGCGATTGACGATGACTTTCGCGAAGTAGGGATTGTGTTCGGAGACGAGCCAATCGGCGAGCGCTTGGCGCGGGTCAATATCCGTTTCACCCTCACCCC